>JAQGJX010000013.1 GCA_028290405.1 Hyphomicrobiales bacterium | reverse complement strand
CCTTGCGGAAGCCTTCCCAATGCTGGTTCTGCTCTTCCGTCAGGCGCAGATCGGCCTTCATCTGGGCGATGCGGGCGTCCACCCGGTCCAGCAATTGGTGGGGCGGCGGGCCTCTCCACCGGTCCTCGGTCCTGCGCTCGTCCGGCTTGCGGTCCGATTGCGCGAACGCCGGGTCGCCGAGAAGCGCGCCAAGCACCAGCGCGGACGCGAAGGGGCGCGCGCGCAGAAAACGGCTGAAAACAAGGTGAGGCATGGGAAGCGCTCCGCCAGGGCCGCGCCAGCGCGCGGGCAATGGGGCTACAACCATGCCGCGGGACGCGGGTTCCGGCCGCCAGCGCCTCGCTAGAGCCCCGGGGACTTCGCGGCCGCCAGGATGGGCCCGGGCTTGCCGCCCCCCACGCGCTGCAGGAACACCATCCAGCCGTCGCTGTCCGGCCCGCGGAAGACGTCGGCGGGAATTTCGAACGACTGCGCCTCGCCCTTCCATTCGCCCACGCGCTGGGAGCCGCGCGACACGTTGGCGTATTCGAGAGTGCGGCCCGAGTTTTCTCCCCGGCCGATCGTCACCACCTGCCGCGAGGAAACGCGCGCGACCCACACGGAGGCGGCGTCCGGCCCGCCGGGCGCGGCGGCGGGCACGTCCACCCGCAACGTCTCGCCGATGACCGCGGCCTTGATGGGCACGCTCAACGCGCCGAACTTGCCGTAGCACTCTTCCGTCATGGCCTTGATGGCCGCCGGGTCCGACCCGACCGCGTGCCCCACGCCGTTGATGACCGCCTGGGGCGTGTAGACGTTGCCGTCGCCCCGCGCAGCCGCGTAATGGCGTTGCCGGCGCGTGTGGGCCGGGAGGGCGAGCGTGTCCTTCCAGCCGATGTAGTCCCAGTAGTCGACCGGCATGGAGAGCGCGAAGACGTTGGGCTGGCGGGCCAGTTGCGAGATCAGCTTGTCGGCGGGCGGGCACGACGAGCAGCCCTGGCTGGTGAACAGTTCGATCACCACCGGGGTGGCGACCGGACGGACGTCCGTCGCCCCCTGGGGTCCGGGCGAGGGCGCGTGGGGCGGCTCCTGCTGGGCCGCCGCGCCGCCGGCGGCGAACAACAGCGACCCGAGCAGGCCGCCCATGGCCCTGCGGCTCACGCGCGAGTTCAACCAGTTTGCGATCATGATGCGACCATACGCGCCGCCGTTCGCCGGATGCGAGTCAATTTGCGGTGATGCTGCAATAGCCCAGTGGGGCGAACGGCTTCAACGGCCGCTCCGCAGGGCGTCCAGCACGAGCCCGCCCGGGCGTCCGTCCGGCGTCAGTCCGACCCGGCCCTGGTAATCGACGATGGCCGCGCGCGTCATGGCCCCGATGGCGCCGTCCGGCTGGCCGACCGAATAACCCCGGCGGATCAGCAACTCCTGCACCTCCTTGCGCTCCGCGCGCGAGAGGCCGCGGTCGGGCGTCGGCCATGCGCCCTGCACGCCCGGCCGCCCCTTCAGGCGGTCCGAGAGCAGCGAGATGGCGAGCGCATAGGAATCCGCCCCGTTGTAGGAATAGGCGACGTCGTAATTCTTGAAGACGAGAAATCCCGGTCCGTTCGGCCCCGCGGGCAGCAACAGGCCCGCCGCGGCGTCTCCCGTGGGGGCGGAGCCGTCCATGCGCCTGACGCCCCGGGCGGCCCATTTGGACGCCGGCTCCTTGGCGCGACGGCCCGAGGGCCCCGAATAACCTGCGGGCGCCCGCACCTCGTAGCCCCAGGGCGCGCCCGTGACCCAGCCGTTCTTGGCGAGATAATTGGCCGTCGAGTGCAGCGCGTCCGCGACGGAGTCCACGAGATCGCGCCGGTTGTCGCCGTCCCCGTCCACCGCGAGCCGCAGGTAGGTGGAGGGCATGAATTGCGTCTGCCCGAACGCGCCCGCCCACGAGCCGCGCAGCTTCTCGGGCGCAAGGTCGCCGCGATGCACGATCTGCAGAGTGGCCATCAGTTCGCTGCGGAAATAATCGCGCCGGCGCGGCGCCTGGCAGGCCAGCGTGGAGAGCGCCTGCGGCAGCGCCCACCGGCCCGTCACCTTGCCAAAGTCCGATTCGACGCCCCACACCGCCGCGATGACGTGCCGGTCCACCCCGAAGCGCGCCTCCGCGGAAGCCAGTTCGCGCGCATGGCGCCGCATCATCTCGGCCCCCTCGCGCACCTTCTGCTCGTCCACCAGGGTGGCGAGATAGTCCCAGATCGGGGTCTTGAACTCCGGCTGGAACGCCTGCGCCTCCAGCACCTTGGCGTCCGGCGTCACGCCCGCCATCACCCGGTCGAACGTGCCGCCCGGCACGCCGCCGCCGGCCGCCTCCCGGCGCAGATCCGCCAGGCAGGACTGGAAATCCGCGCGCGCGGAAACACCGGCGCACAGCAGCGTCAGGAGAGCGAGGAGGATCGGTCTGGCGGACATGAGCGGATTCCGGGATCAGGAGCGCTCCAGAGCAGCCCTGTTCTGGTTAACGCCGCGTAAACGGCGCGCGGTTTCAGGCGGGATGCACATACATCGGGATGCGGTCGTCCGGCCGCAGGGTGATGCGCAGCACCGGCCGGGGCTCGCGCTTGAGCACCGGCGCCAGCTTCACGCGGCGCAGGATGCACGTCAGCGCCACCATCGCCTCCTGCATGGCGAAGGTCGCCCCGATGCAGACGCGCGGCCCTGCGCCGAACGGCAGGTAGGCGAACCGGTCGATGGACTCGCGCGCGCCGGGCAGGAAGCGCTCCGGGCGAAACGCATCCGGGTCGCTCCACAGGAGCTTGTGCCGGTGCAGCAGCCAGGGAGCGACGACCACCGTGGCCCCGGCGGGCACGTCCACCCCCGCCAGCACGTCGGGCTCCAGCGCCATCCGGCTGAGGTGCGGCACGGGCGGAAAGAGGCGCATGGATTCCTCGAAGGCCGCCTTGACGACCGGCAATTCCTCCAGCCATTGCGCCGGATCGTCGGGCGCGCCGCGCGCTTCGGCGGCCGCGCGCTCCCACCAGTCCGGCGCATGGGCCAGCAGGTGCAGCGTCCACGCAAGCGCCCGGGCGGTGGTCTCATGGCCGGCGGCGATGAAGGTGAAGAGGTTCGCGGCGACCTCCGCGCGCGTCAGCCCCACGCCGGTTTCCGGGTCACTGGCGCGCAGCAGCGCGGTCAGGAGGTCGTCGGGCGCGAGGTCGGGCTGGTCGGCGATCAGCCGCTCGCGCTCGTCGATCATGCGCGCGATGGTCGTTTCGAACCACGCGCGGGACTCGGCGGCCCTGCGCTGGTTGAGGCGCGGAATCCACGCGGGCGCGTTCAGCACGTCGAGGGGGTCGATGCGGCCGATGGAGTCCAGCAGCCGCATCATTTCGCGCTCGAAACCAGTCCGCTCGCTGGCCAGCGCCTCGGAGAACAGGGTCGACGAGAGAATGTCGTAGGCGAGGCGCACCATCTCGCGGTCGATCTCCACGATGGAGCCGGGCCGCCGCGCCAGCCACGAATCCACCCGCGCGTCCGCCTGCAGGCGCATGATCTGCGCGAACGCCGCCACCCTGCGCGGCGTGAACAGGGGGCTCATGGTCCGCCGCGTGCGCTTCCACGTCTCGCCGCTGGCGACCAGAAGCCCGTCGCCCGCGCCGGGCTTCGCGCCCGCGCGCAGCACCCGCAATTGGAGCGGGTCCTTCTCGTAATTGGCCGAATTGTCGATGAACACGCGCCGGATGGCGGCTGGGTCGTTGACCACCACCACATGCCCCAGCAGCGACTTGCCCCACAGGACCGGCCGCTCGTAATGAGCGCGCGACCAGGTGTCGATGGGATTGCGCGCCAGCAGCCAGAGCTGCGTCAGCGCGTCGGCGGGCGCCTCGCGGGGCCTTGGGACCCAAGGGCGGAAGGGGCGCGCGCCAGGCGCCGCGCTGACGGTCGGTTTCGCAGGGCTCGGCTCGCTCATGAGCGGGATATAGGCCGCAGCCTTGCGAAAATCAGGGGCCTACATCCAGGGACGTTCAGCCCCGACGGTCTTTTCGAAGGAGCCGATCTTGGCGTCCTTCTGCAGCGTGAGGCCGATGTCGTCGAGCCCGTTGAGCATGCAATGCTTGCGGAAGGCGTCGATTTCGAACTTGACCACGCCGCCGTCCGGGCCGCGGATCTCCTGCTTTTCAAGGTCCACCGACAGCGTCGCGTTGGCGCCGCGCGAGGCGTCGTCCATCAGCTTGTCGAGGTCTTCCTGCGACACCTTGGCGGGCAGCACGCCGTTCTGGAAGCAGTTGTTGTAGAAGATGTCCGCGAAGCTCGTGGAGATCACGCAGCGGATTCCGTAGTCGAGCAGCGCCCACGGGGCGTGCTCGCGCGAGGAGCCGCAGCCGAAGTTCTCGCCCGCCACGATGATCTTGGCGCCCCGGTAGGCGGGCTTGTTGAGCACGAAATCCGGGTTCTCCGAACCGTCCTCCTTGAAGCGCATCTCCGAGAACAGGCCTGCCCCGAGGCCCGTGCGGGCGATCGTCTTCAGGTACTGCTTCGGGATGATCATGTCCGTGTCGATATTGGTGATGTTGAGCGGCGCGGCGACGCCGGTGAGCGTGGTGAACTTGTCCATGACGGCCCCTGTCGGAGTTCTGGTCGAAATCTGTGGGGGCGTTCTACACGATGCAGGCACGGCTTGGAAGGCGCAGCCGAGCCCCGCGGCGGCGCCCGCGGAACAAGGCGAGCCGCCTCCCGTTGGAAGCCCGGCGCCAAGGGAGGACAGCATGGCCGCAAGCGACACGACCGCCAACGAAGACCGCACCAGGGTGTGGGACCTCATCAAGGACATCCGCATGGCGATGCTGACCACCTCCGACGCGCGCGGCGCCGCCCGCGCCCGCCCGATGGCGCTGGCCAACGGCGAATTCGACGGGGACCTCTGGTTCTTCACCCGCGACCATTCCCTGAAGACCCAGGAGATCGCCCGGAACCCGCGCGTCGTCGTGGCCTTCTCGGACGAGCGCAAGCAGCACTACGTCTCAGTCACCGGCGCGGCGCAGATCGTGGAGGACCGCGAGACGCTCAAGCGCATGTGGAGCGAGGGGGCGCGCGTCTGGTTTCCCAAAGGCGTGGACGACCCTGAACTGGCCCTCATCCGCATCCCCATGGAGGAGGCCGAGTTCTGGGACTCGCCCTCCGCCACGGCGGTCTATCTCTACGGCTACGCCAAGGCCATGCTGACCGGCGAGCCTCCAGAGCTTGGAGAAAATAGGAAAGTTTCTTTCTGAACGTAACGTTCAGCGGCCGTTCAACCGGCTCGCCGCATGGTCGTGGCCTGCAGGGGGGCCATCGGGCTTCAGCCTGAACCCGAGGGGAACGGACACGAACTCCCGGCGTTATAGCTCCACCTGAAGTAAATGGAGGATGCTTTCCATGCGTAACTTTCTGAAACGAGGCGCGACCACCCTCGCGGCCATCCTGATCGGCTCCACGGCGCTGGTGACGGCGCCCGCCTTCGCGCAGTCGGCCGGCGTGCAGATGGCGCAGGCGGAACGCGGCGAAGGCGGCGGCCGTCCTGAAGGCCGTGGCGGCCCGCGCGGCGGCGGCGG
>JAQGJX010000002.1 GCA_028290405.1 Hyphomicrobiales bacterium | reverse complement strand
CTTTGAATATCTTAACCTGCCGCTCGCCAACCGGCACGGCCTCATCACCGGCGCCACCGGCACCGGCAAGACCGTGACGCTGCAAACGCTCGCGGAGGGCTTCTCCAACGCGGGCGTGCCGGTCTTCGCCGCCGACGTGAAGGGCGATCTGTCCGGAATCGCGATGCCGGGCGAGGAAAAGCCCCATTTCACCCAGCGCGCGAAGGACCTTGGCTTCGATTGGCAGGCGGACGAGTTCCCGGTCGTGTTCTGGGACCTTTTCGGCGAGCAGGGCCACCCCATCCGCGCCACCATTTCGGAAATGGGCCCGCTGCTGCTGTCGCGGCTGCTGGAATGCAACGACGTCCAGGAAGGCGTCATCAACATCGTCTTCCGCGTGGCGGACGAGAACGGCCTGCTGCTGCTGGACCTGAAGGATTTCCGCGCGCTGCTGCAATACGTCTCCGACAATGCGGGCGAGCTGAAGACGAAGTACGGCAACGTGGCGCCCGCCACCATCGGCATGATCCAGCGGCAATTGCTGGTGCTGGAGAACCAGGGCGCGGCCAAGTTCTTCGCCGAGCCTGCGCTGGATCTCAACGACTTCCTGCGCAAGGATCGCGACGGACGCGGCGTCGTCAACATGCTCGCAGCCGACAAGCTGATGCGCAGCCCGCGGCTCTACGGCACGTTCCTGCTGTGGATGCTCTCGGAGCTGTTCGAGCAATTGCCCGAAGTGGGCGACCTGCCGAAGCCCAAACTCGTGTTCTTCTTCGATGAAGCCCATCTGTTGTTCGACGACGCCCCCAAGCCGCTGCTGGACGCCATCGAGCAGGTCGTGCGCCTCATCCGCTCCAAGGGCGTGGGCGTCTACTTCATCACCCAGAATCCGCTGGACGTGCCCGAAACCGTGCTGGGCCAGCTCGGCAACCGCGTGCAGCACGCCCTGCGCGCCTTCACGCCCCGCGACCAGCGGGCCGTGCGGGCGGCGGCGGAGACCTTCCGGCAGCGCGCGGGCTTCGACACCGCCAAGGCCATCATGGAGCTGAAGGTCGGCGAGGCGCTGGTGTCCACCCTGCAGGACAAGGGCGCGCCCTCGGAGGTCGCCCAGACGCTGGTCGCGCCGCCGTCCGGCCGCGTGGGGCCGATCACCCCGCAAGAGCGCGCGAGCGTGCAGAAGAAGAGCCCGTTCGGCGGCAAGTACGACGCCGAGATCGACCGTGAATCGGCGTTCGAAGTGCTGCAGAAGCGCGCCGAAGCCGCGACGGCCGAAGCGAACGCGCCCGAAAGCGGCGGGCTGCTGGGCCAGTTGGGCGGCATGTTGGGCGGGATGCTTGGCGGGGAGGGCCCGGCGAAGATCAATCCCAAGACCGGCAAGCCCATGCCGGGCCGGCGCGGACAATCCATGGGCGAGAAGATCATCGCGTCCGCGGCGCAATCGGCCGCACGCTCGCTGGGCACGCAGATCACTCGCGCCATCCTGCGCAACGTGCTGGGCGGCATCATGGGCGGCAAGAAGTAGCCCCATCAGGAAAGCGTCACATGTCCCTCGACAATGTCCTTGCGCAGATCGACAGCACCCTCGACGCTTCGCTCGCGCGTCTCTTCGACCTGCTGCGCATCAAGTCCATCTCCACCGATCCTGCTTTCAAGGACGAGTGCGCCCATGCGGCGCAATGGCTGGTGGAGCAGCTGAAGGGCATCGGGTTCGACGCCTCTCTGCGGCCGACGCCCGTTCACCCCATGGTGGTGGCGCACGCCAGGTCGGCGCGCGCCGACGCGCCCCACGTGCTGTTCTACGGCCATTACGACGTGCAGCCGGTGGACCCGCTGAACCTGTGGGAGACGGACCCGTTCGCGCCCCGGCTGGTTGAGGCGGACGGCGCCCAGCGCATCGTGGCGCGCGGCTCGGCCGACGACAAGGGCCAGTTGATGACCTTCGTGGAGGCCTGCCGGGCGTTCATGGCCAACGGCGGACTGCCGTGCCACGTGAGCATTCTGTTCGAGGGCGAGGAGGAGTGCGGCTCGTCTTCGCTCCCGGCGTTCATCGCCGCCAACAAGGACGAGTTGCGCGCCGACGTGGTGCTGGTGTGCGACACCAACATGTGGGACCGCCGCACGCCCGCCATCACCACCATGCTGCGGGGGCTGGCCTACGAGGAGGTGGAGATATCCGGCGCCTCCCGCGATCTCCATTCGGGCCTGTTCGGCGGCGCGGCCGCAAACCCCATCCGGGTGCTGGCGCGCATTCTGGCGGGCCTGCACGACGACGATGGCCGCGTGGCCCTGCCGGGCTTCTATGACGGCGTCGAGGAGCTTCCGGCGGACGTCGCGGCGCAATGGCGCGCGCTGGATTTCAGCGAGGCGGCGTTCCTGGGCGAAGTTGGCCTGTCGGTTCCGGCCGGCGAAAAGGGCCGCAGCGTGCTGGAGCAGGTCTGGTCGAGGCCCACATGCGAGTTCAACGGAATCGTCGGCGGCTATACGGGCGAGGGCGCCAAGACCGTGCTGCCCGCCAAGGCCTCGGCGAAAGTGTCCTTCCGGCTCGTCGGCCAGCAGGACCCGGACAAGATCGTGAAGAGCTTCCGCGCCTATGTGGCCTCGCGCCTGCCGGCCGATTGCAAGGTGCGCTTCACGGGCCACGGCGCCTCGCCGGGCATCGCGCTGCCGTTCGACTCCGCGCATCTGCAAAAGGCCAGCGCGGCGCTGGCGCGCGAATGGGGCCGCGATACCGTGCTGGCGGGCGGAGGGGGCTCCATCCCGGTCGTGGGGGACTTCAAGCGCGATCTGGGCATGGACACGCTGATGATCGGCTTCGGGCTCGACGACGACCGCATCCACTCGCCCAACGAGAAGTACGAAGTGACTTCGTTTCACAAGGGGGCCCGCAGCTGGGCCCGGGTGCTGGCCGCGCTGGCGGAGTGAGGGGGCGCTGGCCTGCGCGCGTCCGCGCGCTATTCTGTCCGGAAGCAGGAGGCGCTCATGTCCGAGGCTCGAATTGTGCTGAACCCCGCCATCCTTGATGGCAGCCTGTCGTTCGTGGAACGCGCCTGTCGGTTGAGTTCGTGATCGGGTAGTTGGCCGACGGCTCGACCCACGCGCAGATGCTCTCCGAATATCCGCAGCTCAAGCAGGCGGACATTACCGCCTGTCTGCAATACGCGCGCGAGCTGTTGCGCGCGGAGAAGGTCTACCCGAGCGCCGCATGATGCGATTTCTGCGGACGAGAACGTCCCTGCTTCCGCCATCTCGGCCTTGAGAAACAAGGCTACGACGTCGCCTCGATTTTAGCGTTCTGCCGACGGAATGCGGCGTTGTGCTCGTGCGCCTGGCGACGCTGGATCGAGCCACGATGACCGACTATCTCGTCGCGGCGCTCGGTGCGCGATCAGATTTTCAGTTATCGAAAGCGACCGGGCGCCTATGCGGCGGCTTCCCTCCCATTCCTGATTGGCTTCTTGCGTGTCCTGGTCGTCAATGAGGCGATGGGAGCCGCCCTAATAACAATTCTCCGGCGCCGGAAACGTCCCCGCCTTCACGTCCCGCACATACCGCTCCACGGCGTCCGCGATGCTCGACGCGCCCGCCATGAAGTCCTTGGTGAAGCGCGGCTTCTTGCCGGGATACACGCCCAGCATGTCGTGCAGGACCAGCACCTGGCCGGAGCAATCGGGCCCCGCGCCGATGCCGATGGTGGCGAGGGTCGAGAGGCTTCTGGTGATCTCGGCGCCGAGCGAGGCGGGGATCATTTCCAGCACCATGAAGGCGGCGCCGGCCTGCTCCAGCGCGAGGGCGTCGGCTTTCAGCACGGCGGCCGAATCGGCGGTCGCGCCCTGCACGCGATAGCCGCCGAGCTGGTTCACCGCCTGCGGGGTCAGGCCCGTGTGGGCGCACGCGGGCACGCCGCGCTCCACGAGGAAGCGAACCGTGTCGGCCATGTGCGCGCCGCCCTCCAGTTTCACCATGTGGGCGCCCGCCGCCATGAGCCGCGCGGCGTTGCGCATGGCTTGCGAGGGGCTCTCCTGATAGGACCCGAAGGGCATGTCGGCGACGATGAAGGCGCGCTGGGCGCCGCGCGCCACGCAGCCCGTATGATACTCCATGTGCTCCATGGTGACGGGCAGCGTCGAGCTATGCCCCTGCAACACGTTGCCGAGCGAATCCCCGACCAGCAGGGCCTCCACGCCCGCGCGCTCCAGCAGCGCCGCGAAGCTGGAATCGTAGCAGGTGAGCATGGCGATCTTTTCGCCGGCCGCCCGCATCTTCGCGAAGTCGCCGAGCTTCAGGGGCTTTGAGTCCGCCAGATAGGCCATTCAATTGACTCCAACCGAAGCGTCGATGTTGTCGATCAGCCGCGTCGCGCCGATGCGCGCGGCCACCAGCAGGCGAAGCGGGCGCGCGCGGTCCGGCGCGCCCAGCGTGTCGGCGTCCCGCAGCTCCAGATAATCCAGCGCGAAGCCCGCCGCCGCAATGGCCTTGCGGCCCTCGTCCAGAACCGAGTCGAAATCGTGCGTCGCCAGCCGGGCCGCGCAGGCGCGCATGGCGGCGTAGAGCGCAGGCGCCGCGGCGCGGTCGCTGGCGCTCAGATAGACGTTGCGCGACGACAACGCCAGCCCGTCGGCCTCGCGCACCGTGGGCGCGCCGACGATCCGCGTGGGCAGGTCAAGGTCGCGCGCCATGCGCCGGATGACCGCGAGCTGCTGGAAATCCTTCTCGCCGAAGACCGCCACGTCCGGCCCGCACTGGGCGAGCAGCTTGGCGACCACTGTGGCGACGCCGCTGAAATGCGTCGGCCGGAAGCGGTCCTCGAGCCCCGCGACCGCCGGGCCCTCGAGGGTCACGCTGGTGCAGAAGCCCTGCGGGTACATTTCCGCCGGGGCCGGGGCGAACACGAGATCGACGCCCGCGCCGGCGAGCTTCTCCACGTCCGCCTCGAACGTGCGCGGATATTTGCTGAAGTCCTCGTTGGGGGCGAACTGGGTCGGGTTGACGAAGATTGACACGACGCAGCGCGCCGCGTGGGCGCGCGCAAGCTGCGTCAGCGAGACGTGGCCTGCATGCAGCGCGCCCATGGTGGGCGCCATCGCCACGGCCTCTCCGGCGCGCCGCCATGCGGCGACATGGGCGCGGAGTTCTGCGACGGTGCGGGCGACGATCGGTGCGCTCATGGGTCTCTCAGGCGTCCAGCGACGGGAGTTCGTGAAGCCCGCGCAGCACATGGGCGGGCGGCAGGTCGGCGTATTCGTCCGGCTGGCCGGTGCGGTTGATCCAGACCGGACGAAAGCCGAAACGCGCCGCGCCCGCAATGTCCCAGCGGTTCGAGGACTGGAACGACACGCGCGCGGGCGCAACGCCAAAGCGCTGGACGGCGAGCCCGTAGGCTTCGGGCGCGGTCTTGTAGAGGCGCAGCGGATCGACGGAGATCACCGCGTCCAGCACGTCGCCGAGGTTCGCTGCGGCCACCGCCGCCTCCAGCATCGCCGGGGAGCCGTTGGACAGGATCGCGACCTTCGCGCCGCTCGCCCGCAACGCCGCCAGCGCCGGCCTTGCGTCCGCGTAGGCGTCCAGCGTTTCGTAAGCCGCCAGCAGGCGCTCGATCAGGTCCGGCGCAAGCCCTCCGCAGCGCGCGGCGGCGAAGAGCAGCGCGTCGCGCGTCACCTGCGCGAAATCCCGGTAGGCGCCCGCCAGCGAGCGCACCCACGTGTATTCGAGCTGCTTGGCGCGCCACAGGTCCGAGAGGCGCTGGGCGTCCGGCCCGATCGCGTCCGCGTGGCGCGCCACGGCGGCGTGCACGTCGAACAATGTGCCGTAGGCGTCGAACGCGTAGAGGTCGTAGCTCATGGCCGCTTGCCCGCCGGGCGCATGGGCTTCAGCCGGCCGGGGCGCACGCCTTGCGCCAGCAGCAGGCCCGCCAGCGCGGCGAAATACACAAGCGCGCCCAGCGCGCCCATCAGGGCCAGATGCGCCTCGTTGACAAAATGCGGCGCGAGCCTTGCGGCCAGCTCCCCAACGGGCGCGCGGGCGTAGATCGCCGTCAGCGCCAGCAGCCCGCATGCGCCCGCGACGCTGGCCGCCACCCGCCAGGCGGTCGCGTCCGGCCGCATGTCGCCGCGCGACATCGCGATGGCGGCGAGGAGGAGGAAGTTGATCCATGCGCCCACGGCCGTCGCCAGCGCCAGTCCGGCGGCGCCGAACGGCTTGAAGAGCAGGAATTTCAGCGCCACGTTCACCGCCACCGCGGCGAGCGCGATGACCATCGGCGTCGTGGTGTCGCCGCGCGCCTGGAAGCTCGCCACCGCGGAGCGGATGAGCACGACGGCGAACAGCCCCGCCCCATAGGCGGTGAGCACGCGCGCGGAGGCGAGGGCGGCCTCCGGCGTGAATGCGCCGCGCTGGAACACGCCGGCCATCACCAGGTCAGCCATCGCCACGAAGGCGACGAAGAACGGCGCGCTCAGCGCGAGGGTGAGCGCCATGGTGCGGTTCTGCGCGTCGAGCGCGCCCGCGGCGTCGCCGGCCGCAAAGCGCCTGCTCATTTCCGGCAGCAGCACGGTGCCCGCCGCAATGCCGATGACCCCGATGGGGAGCTGGTAGAGCCTGTCGGCGTAATAGATCGACGCGAGCCCGCCGGTGGGCAGCATCGAGCCGATGATGGTGTCCGCGAAAAGCGCGATCTGCACCCCCGCCGAGCCGATGACGGCCGGCAGGAAGGCCTTGAAGAACTGCTTCACGTCGGCGGTCCAGCGCGGGCGGGCGAACAGGCCCAGCAGGTTGGCGCGCCGCGCCGCGACGATCATCAGCGCCAGCTCCAGCACGCCCGCCAGCGCGACCCCGACGCTCGCCGCCACCCCGGCGTCCGGGAAGGCGAACAGCGCCGCAAGGCACGCCACGATGGACGCGTTCAGCAGCACGGGCGCGAAAGCCGCCGCCGCAAAGCGCCCGTTGGCGTTGAGCGTGCCCGACAGCAGCGTCACCAGCGTGACGCAGAGAAGATAGGGAAACGTGATGCGCGTCATGACCAGCGCATGGCGCAGCGTCTCGGGCTCCAGCTCCAGGCCGGGCGCCAGCACGCCCAGCAGCTCGCGCGTGTAGACCAGCGCCAGCGCCAGCAGCACGACCTGCGAGCCCAGCAGCAGCGTGAACATCTGCGCCGAGAAGCGCTTGGCCTGCGCGGCGCCTTCCGTTTCCAGCACGCGGGAATAGGACGGGACATAGGCGGCATTGAACGCGCCTTCGCCGAAGATCGCCCGGAAATGGTTCGGCAGCCGGAAGGCGATCGTGAAGGCGTCGGCCAGCATGCCCGCGCCCAGCGTCGCGCCCATCGCGACGTCGCGCACGAATCCCGTGAGGCGCGACAGCAGCGTGAAGCCGCCGACCGAGGCGAGGCTGCGCAGCATGCTCAAGCGGTTCTGTCCTGCGCGGCGCGCCCCAGCGGAGACGAATCGCGCTCCACCCCCACGCGCTCGGACACGAGATAGAGCGGGCGCCGCTTCACCTCCGCGAAGATGCGGCCGACGTATTCGCCCAGGATGCCAAGGGACATCAACTGCACGCCCGAGAAGAACATGATGGAGACGATGAGCGACGCGTAGCCGGGCACGTCGGCGCCGACCGTCACGGTGCGCAGCAGGAAGTACACGGCCATGATCAGCGCCGCGATGGAGATCACCGTGCCCACATAGGTCCACACTTTCAGCGGCACGGTGGAGAAGGACATCAGACCGTCGAGCGCAAAGCGCGTCAGCTTGCGATAGCTGAACTTGGATTGGCCGTGGGCGCGCTCGGCCACCTCGAAGGGCACGCCCAGCGAGCGGTAGCCGATCCATGCGTAGAGCCCCTTGGAGAAGCGCGCCCGCTCGCCCATGGCGCGCAGGGCGTCCGCCGCGCTGCGGTCCAGCAGGCGGAAATCGCCCGCCCCGGGAGGCAGGGAGGTTTCGCCGAAGGTTTCGAACAGATGGTAGAAGCGCAGCGTGAGCGAGCGCCGCAACGCTGAATCGGCGGTGCGGTCCACCCGCTGGCCGTAGACGTTCTGGTAGCCCTCGCGCCAGCGCTCCACGAAGGTCTCGATCATTTCCGGCGGATGCTGGAGGTCCGCGTCCATGATGACGACGGCGTCGCCGCGCGCATGGTCGAGGCCCGCCGCGATGGCGATCTCCTTGCCGAAATTGCGGCTGAACGAGACGGCGCGCAGGCGCGGGTCGAGCCTGTGGACGGCGCGCAGCGCCGCCAGCGTGGCGTCCGAGGAGCCGTCGTCGACGAAGATCACCTCGAACGTGTCGACGCAGCGCTCCAGCACCGGCACGAGGCGCGCGACGAGCGGCTCGAGATTGGCTTCCTCGTTGTACATGGGCACGACGACGGACAGCTGCGGCGGGGCGGCGCGCGGAGCCAGCGGCTGCGCGGACGGGGCGCTGATGGGTCGGGTCGTGTCCAGGGCGTCAGTCATCGCTATCGTTCCGGTCCCGCTGGAGGCGGCTGCAGACGAGACCTATGCGCAACGCCCATCGCCGCGCAAGTGCGGGCGCCGTTCGCCGTCCCGCCTCGACGCCGCCCAAGGCATGATATAGGGAGCGGCGCCCGCAGCCGCGCCCCTGGAGCCGCCCGTGTCCCGTTATCCGCTCGTCCTGTGCGCCGACGATTTCGGCCTCACGCCCGCCGTCAGCGCCGGCATCCTGCAGGCGCTTGAGGCCGGGCGCCTCAACGCCACGGGCGCCATGACCAACCGGCCCGACTGGCAGGCCTCGGGGCGCCGCCTCGCGGGCCCGCCCGGCGAGCCCATGGTGGGCGTGCACCTGAACCTGACGCTCGGCGCCCCGCTTGGCCCGGCGCCCGCGCTGGCGCCTGAAGGCGTGTTTCCCGGCAAATGGGCCTACCTGCGGCCTGATCCCGCCAGGCGCCGCGAGATCGCGGCGGAAATCGCCCGGCAGTTCGACGCCTTCCAGGACGTGATGGGCCGCGCGCCCGATTTCGTGGACGGGCACCAGCACGTCCACATGCTCTGGGGGGTCCGCGACCTGCTTCTGCAGGAGGCTGGCCGGCGCGGCTGGGCCGGGAAGGTCTGGCTGCGCGACAGCACGGACCGTCCTGGCAGGATCGTCGCGCGCGGCGTCGAGACCACGAAGGCGCTGGCGCTCGCGGCGCTCGGCCGCGGTTTCGGGCGCGAGGCCGCCGCGCGGGGCTTTGCGACCAACGAGGGGTTCTCGGGGGTCTCGGCCTTCGATCCGCGCCGCGACTTCAGCGGCGATTTCGCCCGCTACCTGCGCGCCCCCGGCGCCCGCCACCTCGTGATGTGCCATCCGGGCTTCGTGGACGCCGAACTCGCCGCCCTCGATCCCGTGACGGCGACCCGCGAGCAGGAGCTGGCGTTCCTGCTGTCCGACGCCTTCAGCGAGCGGATGGAGCGGGCGGGGGCGTTCCTGTCGGGCGAGCGCCTGCGGTCCTTTACCGGAGCTTAATCGGGACGGTTCATGCTCATGCTCAAGTCGGCGCGTGCGCCTCTGCTTGCAGGAGAGAACCCATTCGTTCCGATATCACGAAGTACAGCAGTCTGGTCATCGGCGCGGTGGTGCTGGTCGTCACCATCACCATCGGCTGGAGCAGCGCGAGTTCCGAGAACTTCGCCATGGACATGTTCCTGCCCGTGTCCGGCGGCGTGGTCATCGTCGTCTGCCTTGCTGTTCTCCTGCGCGCGGTCATGAAGCGGCTCAGCGCCAGCCTCGACGAGCTCAGCAAGATGCTGCTCCGGCTTGCGGAGGGCGACCTCACGGCGGAAGTGCCGCTGATCGAATCCCAGACGGAGCTGGCCGAGATCGTCAGCGCCATCCAGAAGCTCAAGGACCGGCTGGGCGAGCGCGTGGACCTGCTCGACAAGGTGGGAGCCTCCGAGGCGTCCGCCCGCGCCCGCCAGGCGCGCGTCGACGAGCTGATCGCGAACTTCCGCTCCACCGTCACCGAGGCGCTCGGCGAAGTCTCGTCCCAGAGCGCCCACATGCTGACCGCCGCCAACAGCCTGTCCTCCACCTCGACCGAAAGCGCCCGCCGCGCGCAGGACGCCTCCACGTCGACCGGCGAGGCCTCCAGCTACGTTCTCACCGTGGCGCGCGCGTCCGAGGAATTGAGCGCCTCCATCCGCGAGATCGAGAACCAGGTGCTCAGCACCCGCAACATCGTCAACGAGGCCTCGCGCACCACGGTGCAGACGACCCAGATCATCGACGGGCTGGCCGACAAGGCGCACAAGATCGGCGAAATCATCGGCCTCATCCAGGCCATCGCGGCCCAGACCAACCTGCTGGCGCTCAACGCCACCATCGAGGCGGCGCGCGCCGGCGAGGCCGGCAGGGGCTTTGCGGTCGTGGCGCAGGAGGTGAAGTCGCTCGCCAGCCAGACCGCCCACGCCACGGACCGCATCGCCGAGCATGTCGCGGCGATCCAGAACGCCACCGAAGGGGCGGTCCACGCCATGGCGTCGATCTCCGCCACGATGCAGCAGGCTGAAGGGTTCACGGCGGGCATCGCGGTCGCGGTGGAGGAGCAGTCGGCCGCCACCAAGGAGATCTCCCGCAGCGCGTCTGAGGCCGCCGACGAGACGCAGAACGCCGCGCTCAGCATGGACGGACTGAAGGCCGTGGTGGGCGAAACCGACCAGGCGGCGGTCACCGTGCACCGTTCCGCCACCGACGTCGCCAAGCAGGCCAAGCACGTGGGCGAAACCATCGACCGGTTCCTGCGCTCCGTCGCGGCGGCCTGATCCGCGCAGGCGCAATAAAAAACGCGGGCCGGCTTTCGCCGCCCGCGTTCGCTGTTTCGCCAGAGGCCGCTTACTTGGCGGCGGCGTACATCTGCGCGACGTATTCCCAGTTCACAAGGCTGTCGATGAAAGCCTTCACGTAGTCGGGACGACGGTTGCGGTAGTCGATGTAGTACGAGTGCTCCCACACGTCGCAGCCCAGGATCGGCGTGCCGCCGTGCACCAGCGGGCTTTCGCCGTTCGCAGTCTTGGTGACGGCGAGCTTGCCGTTCTGCACCGTGAGCCAGCACCAGCCGGATCCGAACTGCGTCACGCCCGCCTGGACGAAGTCTTCCTTCATCTTGTCGACCGACCCGAAGGCGTCCACGATGGCCTTCTCGAGTTCGCCCGGAATCGAGCCGCCGCCGTTCGGCTTCATCCAGTTCCAGAAGTGGAGATGGTTGAAGTGCTGGCCGGCGTTGTTGAACAGGCCGGCGTTCTTGCCGAACGAGCCCTTCACGATGTCTTCGAGGGACTTGCCCTCCCATTCCGTGCCCTTCAGCAGGTTGTTGCCGTTGGTCACGTAAGCCTGATGATGCTTGTCGTGATGGTACTCCAGAGTCTCCTTCGACATGTAGGGCTGAAGCGCGTCATAGGCGTAGGGGAGATCGGGAAGCGTGAAGCTCATCTTGGCACCTTCAGGATTATGACGACGACGCCGCCGCTGGTGTGCGGGCCCGCTCATGGGGAGCCTCGCAAGACGGCCGGACCCACTAGGGTCTACTTTCCTTCAGGCGATGAATCAATCCTGTCCCGTCCCGCCCGCGATGTCGGGCCGCGCGAGGCGTCCGCCGCCGCGACCGCCCGGTGGTGCGGGCGCGCGCATTTTAGGCGCCCAAAGGGTGTTTTCCGCGCCCTTGATGGCCTATTGATGCGTCCAGCTCTGGTTCGAACCCGTCAACAGGTTGTCTCGCCGATGAAGGTCATTCTGCTTGCGACAGGTCTTGTGGTCGCCGCCGTGGGCGGCTGGCTGATGTTCGACGGCTGGGGGATCATCCAGGTCGAGCGCGGCTGGGCGTCTTTCATGGCCGGTTCAGTGCTGCTGTCGGGAGGTCTCTTGCTGGCGGGGCTTTCCGCCGTGGTGGCTGAGCTTTCGCGCCTGCGCGCCGACGGCGCGCTCCCCTACCGGGCTGAAGTTGCGCGCC
>JAQGJX010000167.1 GCA_028290405.1 Hyphomicrobiales bacterium | reverse complement strand
GATGGCACCCGCCGCCCGGCCCGCCGTGCAGGAACAGCGCCGGGGCGCCGTCGGGGTTTCCGCTCGCCTCCCAGTAGATGCGATGGTTGTCGCCCACGTTGAGATGGCCGCTCGCATATGGCTCAATCGCGGGATAGAGCGTCGTGCGGGCGGAGGCGGCCTGATCGTCGCTCATGGCCTACGCGATCGCCGCTTCGACGCGGCCCAGCGCCGCCGTCGTGGGGAACACCAGCGACTTGATGACGACCGGCACGGCGCCGGACGTCTCCAGCATCGCGCCAATGTCGATGAAGTCGAACTCCTTCAACTCGATGCCGTCGATCGACACGACAGCGTTCGGCAACTTGCGCTCCTCGCGCACATGGATGCCCACAAGCCCGCCGATGTCCCCGTCGCCGACCAGAACCAGCGGAAAGCCGTTGGCGAGATGCTTCGAGAGCCCCTGGATGATCCCGTTGCAGAGATCGTCGAGGCGCCGGAACATCGCCGAGCCGCGCCAGCGATAGCACAGCGCCACCGCCTGCTCGCCTTCATGCAGATCGAGCCTGCGCAGCGCGGCGCGCACGGCGTCCGCGATGGCGCCCACGTCGAGGTCCTCGGCGTCGAGCGGCAGATCGGGCGCGACCACGGGCACGTTGCGCAGCGGCAGCGTCTCCAGCGGCGCCACAAAGATGGTCGAGCCGCTCACCTGCACGGTGTATTGCGACGCGCCCACCACGGTGGCCCGGATGCCCTGGTCGGGCTTGCCCAGCGGCACGCCCCAGTCCTCGACGCGCTTCATCATGGCGCGCGCGAGCCGCGGGCCCAGATCGCCGAAGCCCTTGGTTTGCAGGCCGTAGACGTATTCCGAGACGCCGCCCGAGAAGGTGACCGAGTCCGGCCGGCGCTCGTTCTTCAGGGGCTCCAGCCGCAGCAGGGCGGAGGCGCCCTGGCTGAGGGAGGGTTGCGATATCGTCTCGAACAGGCGGTCCGCCATGCGCTCCACCATGGCGCGGCGCTGGTCGTCCGTGATGGTTCCGCCCAGCTCCAGCGCAAAGCCGCATTCCTGCGCGAAGCGCCGGCCCGCCTCCTCGACGCGCAGCACGCGGCCGTCGTGATCGAAGGAGACGATGCGCGCGCCGACGTCGATGGCGGTCATGTCCACCACTTCGCCGCGCTCGCACACGGCGATCTTCGAGGTGCCTCCGCCGATGTCGATGTTCATGATGCGCGTCTTGTCGCGGATGGAGCGCGCCGCCGCCCCTGAGCCGAACGCCGCCAGCGTCGTCTCAAGCCCGTCGCCCGCCGAGACGGAGACGAACTTGCCCGCCTGCGCGGCGAAGAGGTCTCCGATGGCCCGCGCGTTGGAGCGCCGCACCGCGACGCCCGTGAGGATGAGCGCGCCGGTGTCGATGGACGCCGGATCAATGCCCGCCGCCTCGTATTGCAGGTCGATGAACGCGCCCAGCTTGCGCGCGTCGATCGTCATGTCGTCCGCGTAGGGCGTCAGCAGCACGTCGGATTCGTGGAAGACCTCGCGCTTGCTCACCACGTAGCGGTTGTCGAGCCGCTCCAGCACGAGGCGCGAGAAGACGAGGTGCGAGGTGGAGGAACCGATGTCGACGCCCACGCTGACGAGGCGGATCTCGTCCTCCTCCTCGAGGCTGCGGCGCACGTTGGAGAAGAAAACCCTGCCGCCCTGCGCCTCGTCGCTCATGTCGCCCTGTCCGTCAAACAAGAGAAAGCGCCCTCCCCGGCTGGCGGAGAGGGCGCGGGATCACACCACCGTGTCGCGCTTGGCGTCGTCGGAATTGGGCGGCACGAACCATTTGGGATCCATGCGGCTGGGGACGTTGTTGCGCTTCAGGGTCTCTTCGAATTCCTTGCGCAGGAAAGGGTCCTCCATCCAGTAAGGGATGGCGGTGCCGCCCTTGTCGAGATCGATGGCCGTGTAGTCCGTGTGCTTCTCGCCCGGCGCGCCCGGGTCGCGGCCCGGATTGTGCGGGCCGAACCAGGCGGTGAGGCGGAAGTCGTCGTTGGAGACGCTGAAGTGCTGGTGGTACCAGCGCGCGCCGCCAGGCGCCGCGGTCACGAGGCCGAACGGGCCGTAGTCGAGGCGCCGCACCTGGTCGCCGTAGCCGTCCTTCCAGGGCGTGGGGCCGCAATGCTCGGGCCACGAATACGTGTAGCCCTTTCCCTTCAGGCAGATCAGCACGGCGGCGGACGTGTGGGCGTGCGCCTTGGAGTAACGTCCGTTCTCGTGCTGGCCGATCCAGTAATAGAACTGGTTGTTGGTCATGAACGGCTCGACGCGGCGATAGCCAACCGAGCGGCGATTATCGAGCGGCAGGTCGCAGTTCACCACGTCGGGGATGAAATTCGTCTTGCGCATGGCGAGGCCGCGCACCGGATCGGGCTCGATGTCGTCGTTGGGCTTGAAGAAGTCGTCGGCGCCGCTGAACCGGTCGCGGAACACGAAGGGGTTGTTGAACACGGCGTCGACGTTGTTGATCATGTTCATCACGTTCGGCGCCGTGGTGCCCGCCAGCAGCAGCGAGGGGCTCGACGTGGCGTTGACGATGCGATGCCAGGCGTTCATGGGGATCGAGAACATCGAGCCCTTCTGCCATTCGAAGACGTGCTTCTTCGTGTCGCCTTCCTGCCAGACCTCAGTGGTGCCGCGCCCTTCCACGACGAGGTAGATTTCCTCGAACATGTGCTTTTCGGGATGGAGCGCGCCGGCGCCCGGCACCTCCACCACGTAGCAGCCCCACTTGGTCTCGGTGCCCAGGAGCTGGATGAAATGGCCGCGTCCACCGGTGCGCTTCCAGGGCGCGAGCGGCAGGTTGGCGACGCTGGAAATGCCGATGTCGCGGAAAACCGGCAGGCCTTCGGCCTCCATCCAGGCGTCGTACGGGGTGGGCTGCTTCCTGAACTCGCCGAAACCCGCCTTCCGGGCCCCGGCCGGCTCGTGCCAGTGGACGCCGTCTTTGATGTCGTGGGGCATGTCGTCCTCCAATGGCGCGATTTGGGCGCTGCTCGGCGCGGCGCCGTTCGTGGGTAAATCAGCCAAACCCGGGGGGCTGTCAACTTGCCGCCCGGCGTGGTCAACTGAGGCGTGGCGGGCCGGTTGACAGGGCGGGCCGCTTGCGCGACGGAACGGGCGGCGTCCCGACAGCAAAGCCCCTCCGGAGAAGGTGATCGATGGCCAGCGACGACGACAAGAAGCCGGCTCCCGCCCACACCGTCAGCGAGCATGTTTTCGGCGAGGTCTATTACCACGAGCACACGGGCGAGTCCGACCACGACCACGACGATTTCGAGCCCGACGGCCCGCTCGAGGAAAACCCGCTCTGGATCCAGGACAACGTCACGCTCGTGAGCGTGGGCATGGACATCGGCTCGTCAGGCACGCAGGTGATCTTCTCCAAGATCCATCTGCGCCGCCTGTCGGAAGACCTGACCAGCCGCTATTACGTCGTGTCCCGCGATCAGCTCTACCTGTCCCCGGTGACGCTGACGCCCTACGCGAGCGACACGAAGATCGACGACGGCAAGCTTCGCGAGATCATCGCGGACGCCTACCGGCAGGCGGGGCTCGACAAGGCCGACATCGACACGGGCGCCGTCATCCTCACCGGGGAGGCGCTGCGGCGTGAGAACGCGCAGGCCATCTCCGCCATGCTGTCGGAACAGGGCGGCGAATTCGTGTGCGCCACGGCGGGCCACCACATGGAGTCCATGCTGGCCGCCTATGGCTCGGGCGCCGCGCAGGCCTCCATGGACATGGGGCGGCGGGTGCTGAACGTCGACATCGGCGGCGGCACCACCAAGCTGGGCGTGCTGGAGGGCGGCAAGGTGGTGGCCACAGCGGCCGTGCATATCGGCGGGCGCCTGCAGGTCACCGAAGGCGGCAAAATCGTGCGGCTCGATCCCGCCGGGCGCACCCACGCGCGGCGCGCCGGCTTCGACTGGTCGCTGGGCGACGCGGCGACTGAGGCCGAACTCGACGCGGTGGCGGACGCCATGGCGGAGACGCTGGTCAGCGCCCTCGTGGAGCGCCCGATGCCCCATGACGTGGCGCATCTTTATCTCACCGACCCGATCGCGCACTTCGGCGACGTTGCGGGCGTGATGTTCTCGGGCGGGGTGGGCGAATACGTGTACGACCGCGAGCCGCGCGACTTCGGCGACATGGGCAAGCGGCTCGGCGCCGCCATCCGCCGCAAGGTGGAGGCGGGACGGCTGCCGTGGCCCATGCTGCCCGCGCGCGAGTGCATCCGCGCCACGGCCCTTGGGGCGTCCGAATACAGCGTGCAATTGTCGGGGAACACGAGCTTCATCTCGAACCCCGGCGCGCTGCTGCCGCGGCGCAACCTGCAAGTGCTGCAGCCCCCCTTCGAGGCGGGCGAGGAGGTGGACGCGGACGCTTTGGCGCAGGCGATCCGCACCCACCGCAAGGCGTTCGAGATGGAGGACGCCGAGACCGAAGTGGCTCTCGCGCTGCGCTGGAGCGGATCGCCCGCGTACGACCGGGTGCTGGGTTTCGCGAAAGGCGTCGCGGCCGGCCTTGCTGACAAGATCGCGGCCGGCAAGCCCATCTACGTGATGCTGGACGGCGACATCGCCCAGACGCTGGGCGCGGTGCTGCGCGAGGATTGCGGCGTGCGGAGCGAAATCCTCGTCATCGACGGGGTGATGCTGATGGACTTCGACTACATCGACCTCGGCAAGGTGCGGGTGCCCTCTTTCACCGTGCCGGTCACCATCAAGTCGCTGGTCTTCAGCGAGGACCCGCGCGGGCCGCGCGCGAAGGAAATCATCCATCACCGCGAGCACGACCATGATCAAGGCCATGCGCACGGGCACGGGCACGACCATCCGCACGGCCACCATCATCACGGACACCATCACGGCCACGGCCACAAGCACGGGTGAGCGCATGAAAAAGGCGATTGCACGCACGATCCTCGCCCCGTTGGCGGCCGCCCTGCTGATGGGCGCCGCGGCGCGCGCACAGAGCGACGAGATGCCTGCGGGCGCGCTCACCTTCGTGCTGCCGTTCGCGGCGGGCGGGCCGGTGGACGCGGTGGCGCGCCTGCTGGCGGAGCGCCTTTCGCCCAGGCTCGAACGCACCATCGTGGTGGAAAACAAGACGGGCGCCGGCGGCGACGTCGCCGCGGGCGCGGTGGCCAGATCCGCCCCGGACGGGCGCACATGGTTCTTCACGGTCGATTCCGTGCTGACCGTTAACCCGCACATGAACGCCGCCTCCGCGGTGAACCCGGCCGATCTCACCGCCGTCGCCAAGGTGGGCGAAGTGGTGCTGCTGCTCGCCGTGAACCCCAGGAAGGTCGCGGCGACGACCTTCGCGGAGCTTGTCGCGCTCAGCGGCAAGCAGGACCTCAGCTTCGGGTCGGCCGGGCTCGGCTCG
Source organism: Hyphomicrobiales bacterium (assembly GCA_028290405.1). GTDB lineage: Bacteria > Pseudomonadota > Alphaproteobacteria > Rhizobiales > Beijerinckiaceae > Terripilifer. The sequence goes on along the minus strand of JAQGJX010000167.1, from coordinate 20,975 downwards.
CCGGGACACATGGCCTTCCAGTACCTGCAGGTGGCCACCGGCATGAAAGGCGTGCACGTGCCCTATCGCGGCGCCGCGCTCGTGCTGCAGGACATGCTGGGCGGGAACATCGACGCGAGCTTCATCGTCAGCGGGGTCCTGGCGCCGCACGTCAACGCCGGAACGCTGCGGGCGCTGGCGGTCTCGGCCAATTACCGCCTCAAGGACTTTCCCGACGTGCCGACCGCCCAGGAGGCCGGCATCAAGGACTTCGAGGCCCGCTTCGCCAACATCCTCATCGCCCCCGCCAGGACAGACCCGAAGATTCTGGCCCGGATGGAAAAGGAGACCCTGGCGGCCGCGAACACGCCCGATTTCATCGCAAAACTCGCCAACCTCTCCACGGAGCCGCAGTTCGGCGGGCGCGACGTCGCCGCCGCATGGCTGACAGGCGAACGCGCCCGCTGGGGCCGCGTCATCAACGCCGCCAGCCCCAAATGACCGCGCCTGACAAAAGCTGGGCGAGCGGCGTCAAGCTCGTCCTGCTGGGCACGATGGCGGGACCGGTGTTCGATCCCGCCCGCGCGATGACGGGGCAGATCGTGTTCGTCGACGGCGTCGGGCACATGATCGATTGCGGGCTTGGGGCGCTCTGGCGGATGAACGAGATGCGCATTCCGCTCTCCGCCATCCGCAGCCTGATGATCACCCATCATCACTCCGACCACGTGGCCGATTACCCGGCCTTCCTCAACATGTCGTGGATCGTGGGCCTGCGGGAAAAGGTGGCCATTCGCGGTCCCGCGCCGCTCGCGAAGATGCACGAACACGCGCTGCGGTTCTTTGACGAGGACGCCGCCATCCGCGTGGCGGCGACCGGGCGCAAGCCCATGGGCGAATCGTTCGACGCCGCCCAGATCGAGCGAGCAGGCCTCGCGTACGCCGACGCGAGCGTGAAGATCACGTGCGCGCGCGTCGACCATCCCCCGTTCCAGACCGCGCTCGCCTACCGGATCGACGCGCCGGGGCGCTCCATCGCGATCTCCGGAGACACGACGCCGGTGGACGCCATGGCGGACCTTGCGAAAGGCGCGGACGTGCTGGTGCACGAAGCCATGTACCGGCCCGCCATCCGGCAGATGCTCGACAAGCGGCCGTATGTGCCGCCGTTCCTTTACGATTTCCTTGTCGGCGGCCACACGGACGTCGAGGACGCGGGGCGCATCGCCGAGCGGGCGGGCGTGAGGACGCTGGTCCTGTCCCATCTCCTGCCGGGCGACATGAACCTGCCGGACGAGATCTGGACGGCGCAAGCGCGCAAGCATTTCGGCGGCGAGATCATCGTGGGCCGGGACAGGATGATCCTGTAGCGGGCGGACGCTCCCGCCGCTTGCGGTCACGGCCCGCATCGGCCTAAAACCACTTCAAAGCGACGCGCCCCCAAAGCGGCGCCGGGATCGGGACACAGAGACGGAGACCAAGATGGCCAAGGACGCACTCGTTTCGGACGATCTCGCCAAGAAATTCGCCACCGAGAAGGACACGCCCTACCTGCGCTGGGTGCGCGAGGAAGGGCTCGACATCATCTCCGCCCATTACGTGCGCAACCTGCGTACAGTCGAGCTGAAGCCGTGGGCGCGGCGCGGCGGCAAGGGCGTCTACATCAACCACGAGGCCTCGCGCACCTCCAACGATTGCTATGTGTGCGAGATCGCGCCGGGCAAGAAGCTGGAGCCGCAGCGGCAGCTCTTCGAGGAAATGATCCTCGTGCTCGACGGGCGCGGCTCCACGGTCGTGTGGAACGACGCGGGCAAGAAGATCACCTTCGAGTGGAAGTCCGGCGCGCTGTTCGCCATTCCGCTGAACGCGTGGCACCAGCACTTCAACGGCTCGGGCTCCGAGCCCGCGCGCTTCGTCGCCGTGACGAACGCGCCCCCGATCATCAACCTGTATGAAGACCTCGACTTCGTCTTCAACACCGCGCACGATTTCAAGACGCGCTTTGCGGGCGAGCCCGACTACTTCTCCGCCAAGGGCGAGCAGAAGGGCCTGCTGCTGGAGACTAATTTCGTGCCGGACGCGGTGAACCTGCCGCTCATCTCGGCCAAGGAGCGCGGCGCAGGGGGCGGCCACATCCGCTTCAACATGGCCAAGGGCTCGATGAACAGCCACATCTCCCAGTTCCCGATCGGCACCTACAAGAAGGGCCATTGCCATGGCCCGGGGGCGCACGTGATCATCCTGTCGGGCGAAGGCTATTCGCTGATGTGGCCCGAGGGCGAAGAGCCCAAGCGCTACGACTGGGAGGTCGGCACCATGATCGTGCCGCCGAACATGTGGTTCCACCAGCACTTCAACACCGGCGACTCGCCGGCCCGCTACCTGGCGTTCAAGCACGAGGTCGTCTCGGTGCGGAACGCGCAGGGCGTGCCCAAGGCGTGGATCAGCCGCCGCGTGGGCGGCGACCAAATCGACTACGCCGACGAGACGCCGCTCGTGCGCGAGCTGTTCGTCAAGGAGCTGGCCAAGAACGGCCTGACCCCCAAGATGGACCTCGCCTACGAGCAGGAGCTTGAGACCCTGCCGCCGAAGGTGGCCTGACGAGTCGGCGCGCGCGCGCAGGAGGAGACGGACATGGCGCTCATCGATCCACGCGAACGCGACCGCGCCCATGCGGAAACCGAGTACGTCGACTTCTACGCGGAGGCGCTGAAGGCCTCCGAGGAATTCCGAAAGGAGTACGACGGGCGCATCAACGTGGTGAAGTGGCAGGACATGCCGCTGGACCGCTCGCCCCATGGGCTCATCAAGCACATCATCAACGAGAAGATGAACACGAAGGAGAACTGCCTCGATATCTACATGCAGTTCCTTCCCGCCGGAAAGGCGTCCGGCAAGCACCGGCACCTGTCCGAGGAAGTGTTCTACGTGGTCGAGGGCTCCGGCTACGACCTGCACTGGGACGTGAAGTTCGACTGCAAGGAGACCATGGAGTTCGAGTGGGAGGAGACGCCGCAGAAGTTCGAATGGGCCGCCGGCGATTTCGTCTACATCCCGCCCTATTGCGCCCACCAGCACTTCAACGCGGACCCGGCCAACGAGGCGCGCATCATCGTGGTCAACAGCCGCATCGTGAAGGCGATGGGGTTCGACTGGTTCGAGCAGCTTGAGAACGCGGAAGGCTATTAGGCGGGAGCGCGATCATGTGCGGCGAGCTTGAAGACGACGGCCCGACGCGCATTGAAGAGCTGCGCGCCAACGCGTTCCTCGTCCACGCCCGCGCGCTGCTGGCCGCCTCCGAGCGCGCCGCGCCGCACGCTGATCCGCTGATCGCCTCCATCGACAAGCTGTTCGCCGATGCGCTCGCGCGCGCCATGCGCGATTGCGACGGCGCACCGGAGGGGCGCGGCTACGACATGCTGTCCATGCAGCCGCTGGCGTTCGCGCGCCTCGCGGGGCTGCTGGCCGCGCACCTGTCGCCGGGCGAAGACCCGCTGCGCCGCGTCATCGAGGCGCTGATGCACGGATACGCGGAAGCCGACCGGATCGAGGCGGACCACGGCCACGACCACGGCCCCTTCGGGCATTCGCACTAAAGCCCGGTCTTTCGCGCCGACGAACGTCCTATTGAGGCTCGACGCCGATCTCCGCGACCAGCTTGCGCCACACCTCGAACTCGTCGCGCACAGCCTTGTCGGCGACATCCGCTGAGTGCGATCCGAAGGAATAGAAACCGATCTTGGCCAGCGGCTGGGCGAAGTCCGGATCGTCGAGGATCTTGCCGATCTCGGCGTTCAGCTTCTCGATCACCGGCCTCGGCGTGCCGGTCGGGGCCGAGAACGCGAACCAGCCGTAGAAGTCGAACCCCGGAACGGTGTCGGCGATGGGCGGCACGCTCTCATAGCCCGGCGCGCGCTGCTGCGAACTGACCGCCAGCGCCTTCAGCTTGCCGGCCTCCACCAGCGGCGCCGCCGTGGGGATCGCGATGATGGCGAGTTGCACCCGGCCGGCCATCACGTCCTGCACGCCCTGCGGCATGGTGGAATACGGCACCTGCTTGATGTCCACGCCGGCGTTCTTGTTGAGCCAGGCGGCGATGAGGCCGGAGAAATTGCGCGGGCCGTCCGTGGCGAAGTTGAGTTCGCCGGGCTTTTGCTTTGCGAGCGCGATCAATTCCTTCAGGTCCGTCACGGGCAGGCTCGGGTGCGCGACCACGAAGAACGGCCCCTTGGCGACGCGCGAGATCGTGGTGAAATCCTTGGTCGGATCGTAGCTCAGCGCCTTCACGGTGAAGACGTTGGTGATGAGCGAAGCCGCCGTGGCGAACAGCAGCGTGTAGCCGTCGGCAGGCGCGCGCGCGACGTATTGCGCGCCGATGACGTTGGCGGCGCCGGGACGGTTCTCGACCACAACCTGCTGGCCAAGGGACCGCGAGAGGCGGTCTGTCACCATGCGGGCCACGATGTCGGGCGTGCCGCCCGCCGCCTGGGTGACGACGACCTTGATGGGCTGGCTGGGCCATGATTGCGCCTGCGCGCCAGCGCTTGCGAGCGACAGCGCCAGTGCGGCGCCGATCATACGGGCGTTGATGAAAGCCATGCTCCCCTCCCCCTTTTCGCCGCGCTTTCGCGCGCGGTCGAAGCTCCAAATGAAAACGCCGCCCAGCGGGCGGCGTCCATGTCTTGCGTTCAGCGCGAGGCCTTCCACGGCACGAGGAAGCGCTCGATCTCCGTCAGGATCAGGGTGAACGTGATGCCCAGCGCGGCGATGACGATGAGGCCCACGTACATGGTCTCCACCGACAGGATTTCCCACGCGTTCCACATCATGAAGCCAAGTCCCGACTTGGCGCCGACCATTTCGGCCAGCGAAATCAGGATGAGGCCCATGCCGACGCCGAGCTTCACGCCCGTCATGATGAGCGGCATGGCGCCGGGCAGCGCCACCGTGGTGAACACCTGCAGCTTGCTGGCCCCGAAGTTCTTCGACACGTCGAAGTAGATCTTCTGGATCTCCAGCACGCCCGCCATCGTGTTGATGAGGATCGGATAGAACAGCCCGATGGCCACCATCACCACCTTCGAGGGCTCGCCAAGACCGAAGATCAAGAGGATCAGCGGCAGGATCGCGCTCTTGGGGATGGGGTAGGTGGCCGACACCAGCGGGTCCATGATGGCGCGCAGCGTGCGGCTGAGGCCCATGCTGATGCCCAGCAGCAGCGCGGGCACGCCGCCCCACAGGAAGCCCCAGAACAGGCGGTACATGCTCGCCTTGGTGTGGACCCAGAGCTGCCCGTTCTCGATCAGTTGCAGCATGGTCTGGAAGATCTTCGAGGGCGCGGGGAAGAAGCGCACGTCTATCCAGCCCAGCCGCGCCGCGATCTCCCACAGCAGCAGCAGGAAGAGCGGCGAGGCGATGTTCATCACCCGCTCCATGTTGCCGCGGCTGAGCGAGAACGAGGAGAGGCTCCAGCTGCGAGCCGGCTTTTGAACGATGTCGGTCATGAGGAACTCCCTTCGTCCAGCGCGCGGGCGCGTTGCACTTCTTCGCGCAGGTAAGTCCAGATGTTGAAGACGAACTCGCCGTAGGCGGGCCGCGCGCGCAGCTCCAGCACCTGGCGGGGGCGCTCGAACGGCACGTCCAGCGTCGCCTTCTCGCGCCCCGGATGGGCGGTCATGACCATGATGCGGTCGCCCAGCGTCACCGCCTCGTCCACGCTATGGGTGATGAAGAGCACGGTCTTGCGCGTCTCCTCCCAGATCTTCAGCAGCTCTTCCTGCAGCATCACCTTGTTCTGCTCGTCGAGCGCCGAGAAGGGCTCGTCCATCAGCAGGATGTCGGGATCGTTGGCGAAGGCGCGGGCGATGGACACACGCTGGCGCATGCCGCCCGAGAGCTGGTGAGGGTAATGATCGTGGAAGCGCGACAGGCCCGTGCGGTTGAGGTAGAAGCTCACCCGCTCCTTGATCTGCGCCTTCGGCAGGCGGCGCATGGTGAGGCCGTAGGCGGCGTTGTCCCACACGGTCATCCACGGAAACAGGCTGTCCCCCTGGAAGATCATGGAATTGCTGGGGCGCCCGTCGGCGGGCTGCGAAATCTCGATGGTGCCGGTGCTTTGCGTCTCAAGGCCCGCAAGGATGCGCAGCAGCGTGGTCTTGCCGCAGCCCGACGGGCCTACGATCATGAAAAAGCAGCCGGTGGGAATGTCGAGGTTCAGCGTGTCGAGCGCCGTGAAGGGTCCCCGCTTGGACTCAAAGACCTTCGTCAGGCCCCTGATCCTGATCTTGACGTCGTCGGCGGCGCCGGCCCTGGGCGGCGGTTCGGCGAGCGTTGATGCAGCCATTGGGGGGTGTCCTCCCTACCACGTCGAGCGTCCCTGCGTGCGCAGGGTTCCGCAAATTCAGTCTCTCCCTTCGCGCGGACCTGCGCGGAAATCAAGCGCTTCCTATGCAATAGGCCGCGCGCGCAGGCTTGCGCGCGCTATACGCTATAGGAGGTGGGCGCGTTGCGGCCCATGCCACAATACAGGTCAAGCATGCGCTCGCGCCAGCCGTGAACGGGGTCGTCCTGGGCCAACAACTCGATGGGCGAAACGCTGCGCGCCCACATGAAGGGCCCGAAGGCGCAATAGTCCGCAAAGGACGGCGCGGCGCCGCTCAGGAAGTCCTGCGCGCCAAGCGCTTCGCGCATGGGGGCGAGCGCGCGGGCGATCTCCCCCCGGCCCTGCTCAGGGTCGACGCGGAACGCCTCCAGGGTCGTCCCGAAGCGCTTTTCGCGGGAGCTTCTGAAATACTCGCGGTCGGCGGGATCAAGGCTATTGTAGAGGTCGAGGATGATGGTCTTGAAGACCGGCATGGTCAGCGACGCCTGCGACCACGCGCGAACGAAATTCGCCAGCCCAATGGCCTGCGGCCCCTCGAACAAAGGGCTTTGCGGATATGTCTCGTCAAGCCAGAGCGCGATGCGCCAGGAGTCGGAGACGACGCTGTCGCGGGCGCGCAGCACCTGCACGAGGCCCTGCCCCGAAAAGGCGATCTTGTCCTTGTCGCAGAAGCGAACCGGCTCTGTCGTGGCGCTCAGGCCCTTGTGGGCCAGCGCCAGCTTGATGCGCCAGCAATAGGGCGAGAAGCGAACCGCGGGATCGCGTCCCGCAAGGTCGAACAGTTCCAGATCCATGCAGCGCCCCCCTCGGCCGCCCGTCGCAGCGAAGGCCCAGCCTAGCGCGCATGAGCGCGAAGCGCGAGGCCTTACTGGCCCGCTTCCGGCTCCCCGCCATCAAAGTCGCCCGGCTCGAACTCGCGCTTCACGCCGCAGAACTCGCAGGTGACGCCGATGCGCCCGTCCTCGCCGATCATGTCGGCGCGCTCCTTTGTGGTGAACCCGCGCAGCATCCGCTCGATGCCATCGCGCGAGCAGCGGCATGCGTGGCGCAGCGCGCTCGCATCAAACACCGTGACGCCGCGCTCGTGGAACAGGCGATAGAGCAGCCGGTCGCTCGACAGCGCCGGATCGACCAGCTCATGGTCTTCCACGGTGGCCGCCAGCGCCTGCGCCTCCATCCAGGCGTCGTCCTCGCGGAACTCCGGCTCGCCGGCGCTTTCGGGCCGGTCGCCGGGGTGCAGGTCCTGCATGCGCTGGCGCTCGGGTGAATCGGGCAGGAATTGCAGCAGCAGGCCGCCCGCGCGCCAATGGGCGGGCCGGTCGCCGGCGCTCACCACTTCGGCCACCGCAAGGCGCACCAGCGTGGGAATCTGCTCGGAGCGCAGGAAATACTCGTGGGCCGCCGCCTCCAGGCCTTGCCCCTCGAGGGTGACGATGCCCTGGTAGCGGGAGGTGTCGGGGCCCTGATCGATGGTCAGCGCAAGGTGCCCCTTGCCGAAGAGCAGCGCGGGCTGCGTCGCGCCGGCCTCTCGCGCCGCCGCGAGGCGCTCCGGGTCGAAGCGCGCGAAGGCGCGCAGCCGGTCGGGCGCGTCGAAGTCCACGACCAGCATGTCGATGACGCCGTCGCTGCGCGTCTGCAACTGGAAGCGGCCTTCGAACTTCAGCGACGAGCCCAGCAGCGCCGTCAGCGCCGCGGCCTCGCCCACCGCCCGGGCGATCTCGCCCGGATAGCCGTGGTTGGCCAGCAGCACGTCCAGCGCAGGGCCCAGCCGCACAAGGCGGCCGCGCACGTCGAGGGGCGTGACGGCGAACGGGATCACCACGTCGTCGGCGCCCGCGTCCGAAATGGGGCGGAACGCCGGACCAGCGTCGCTCATCAGCCCGAAACCCCTGTGGCGGAATCGTCCAGCGCCCACACCATGACGCCCTTCTGGGCGTGCAGGCGGTTCTCGGCCTCGTCGAACACGACCGATTGCGGACCGTCCATCACCTCGGCGGTCACCTCCTCGCCGCGATGGGCGGGCAGGCAATGCATGAAGATGGCGTCCCGGGCGGCGACGCCCATGACTTTCGCGTTCACCTGGAAGGGCGACAGCAGATTGTGCCTGTGGCGCGCCTCTTCCTCGTCGCCCATCGACACCCAGCAATCGGTGACGACCGCGTCCGCGCCCTCGGCGGCGGCGAGGGGGTCGGTGGTCAGCGTGAGAGCGACGTTACGAGCCTTGGCCCAATCGAGCATCGCTTTGCCGGGCGCAAGCTCCGCCGGGGTCGCGACCCGGATGGCGAAATCGAAGCGCTCGGCGGCGTGGATCCAGCTCGCCAGCACGTTGTTGCTGTCGCCCGCCCAGGCGATCGTGCGGCCCTTGATGGGGCCGCGATGCTCTTCGAACGTCATGATGTCCGCCATGATCTGGCAGGGATGCGTGCGCTTGGTGAGGCCGTTGATGACCGGAACGGCCGCGTGGGCGGCGAGTTCCCGCAGGTCCTCGTGGTCGAGAATGCGGATCATGATGGCGTCCACGTAGCGCGAGAGAACGCGCGCGGTGTCGCCGATGGTCTCTCCGCGCCCCAGCTGCATCTCGGCGCCGGTGAGCATGATGGTTTCGCCGCCAAGCTCCCGAAAGCCGACGTCGAACGACACGCGCGTGCGCGTCGAGGGGCGGTCGAACACCATGGCGAGCACCTTGCCGGCCAGCGGCAGGTGCTCGGCGCGCACGCCCTTGCGGCGGCGGGCCTTGATGTCGGCGGCCAGCGTCAGGATGCGGCGCAGCTCGGCGGAGGCCAGGTCCGGCAGGTCGAGGAAGTGGCGAGGCGCAACAGAAGGCGCCGCAAGGCTCTGGGCGGTCATTTGCTGGTTTCCGGATTGGCGGGCGGCGCGGCTTCCATGCGCACGCAGGCGCGCTCCAGCCTGGCGAGGGCCTCGTCGATCTCCGCCGGACCGATTGTGAGCGGGGGCAGCAGGCGCACGACGTTGTCGCCAGCCGGAATGACGAGCATGTGCTCGGCCCGGGCGGCGGCGGCGAAATCGCTGTTGAGCACGTGGGTGCGCACGCCCAGGATCAGCCCTTCGCCGCGGATTTCGGCGATGATGCGCGGATGCGCGTCCTTCAGGGCCGCAAGCTTTTGCCTCAGCGCCAAGCCGGCGTCCGCCACGCGCTCCAGGAAGCCGGGCTCCATCAGCACGTCGAACACCGCGTTGCCCACCGCCATGGCGAGCGGATTGCCGCCGTAGGTGGTGCCGTGGGTGCCCACCACCATGCCCTTGCCGGCTTCATGGGTCGCCATGAAGGCGCCCAGCGGAAAGCCGCCGCCAATGCCCTTGGCGACCGCCATCACGTCCGGCTTCACGCCCACGAGTTCGTGCGCGAACAGCTTGCCGGTGCGCCCCATGCCGGTCTGCACTTCGTCGACGACGAGCAGCAGGCCGCGCCGGTCGCACAACTCGCGCAGGCCGCGCAGGAAGCTGGCGGGCGGCACGCGGATGCCGCCTTCGCCCTGGATGGGCTCCACCAGAACGCCCGCGGTCTCCGGCCCGATGGCCGCCTCGACGGCCTGAAGATCGCCGAACGGCACGGGATCGAAGCCCTCGACCTTGGGGCCGAAGCCTTCAATGTACTTGGGGTTGCCGCCGGCCGCGATGGTCGCCAGCGTGCGGCCGTGGAACGCGCCCTCGAAGGTGACGAGCCGGAAACGCTCCGGATGGCCGCTGGCCGCGTGATACTTGCGGGCGGTCTTGATGGCGCCCTCCAGCGCCTCGGCGCCGGAATTGGTGAAGAACACCAGGTCGGCGAAGGACGCGTCGGCGAGGCGGCGCGCCAGCCGCTCGGCGCCGGGAATGCGGAACAGGTTCGAAACGTGCCAGAGCTTCTGGCCCTGCTCTATGAGAGCCTGCACGAGATGGGGATGCGAATGCCCCAGCGAACACACGGCGATGCCGGCGCCGAAATCAAGGTATCGGGAGCCGTCCGAGGCCTCCAGCCACGCGCCGTCGCCACGCACGAAGGAGACTTCGGCGCGGGCGTAGGTCGGAAGAAGAGCGGATTGATCCGTGGGCGCAGGCAAAGCGGTCACATCAGCGGGCATGGCGTTCGCAGTTCCGGAACGGGGGGCCAGAAAATCAAACTGCCGCCTCTGGGGCGGCAGCACTTGCAAGCCTCAATGTAGAGTTTTCCCGTGCTTTGGTCAAATAAAGCACGGGTTTCAAGGTCAAGCACCGTAACGGCAGGCGCCGCAACGCCTCCAACCCCGAGTCCTTTCGCCGCAGGATCGCTATTGGCTGGGGAAAACGCATGTCATTTGCCGCAGACTCTTGCGCCCGATTCAACGGCTAGTGTAATTTCCCGCCTGTCGACTACGACATTTCGTGCGGCGGACCTTCAAGAGAGCAGACCCTTTGCGTTGCAACGACGCCGGCGGGACCGGCGCAGCGTAGCCAACGGGATTCTCGTTACGGACCCAGAGGAGGACGTATGTCCTGGACCGATGAACGCGTCGAACTCCTGCGGAAGCTGTGGATGGACGGGCTGAGCGCAAGCCAGATCGCCACCGAGCTCTCCAACGGGATCACCCGGAACGCGGTGATTGGAAAAGTCCATCGTCTCGGTCTTTCAGGCCGCGTCAAGAATGCAGCGCCCGCAGCCCCCCGGCCGCGCGTGCAGGCCCCCCGCGCCGCCAAACCGATGGCGCCACGGCCGATGACCACCGCAGTGCGCGGCAATACAGTAATGATCGTTGAGGCAAGCGTGCAGGAAGCCCAGGTTTTGCGTCCGGCTGAAGAGGTCGTGGTTCCGATTTCGGAGCGCGTCACGATCATGGAATTGAAGGAAGCCATGTGCCGTTGGCCGCTGGGCGATCCGTCGACGGCTGAATTCCGGTATTGCGGCACGCGCTCGGACGTGGGCGCCTCGTATTGCTCGCATCATTCGCGCATGGCCTACCAGCCTGCGCAGGACCGCCGCCGCGAACGCGAGCGGGAGCGCCGCCAGCAGCAGCAGGCCCTTCAGGCGCGGATGTAGCCGGACCGCGCGCCCTGCGGGGCGCGTGCGGGCCGCAATCAGCCCGCCGCTAAGCCTTCCCGAACGTCTCGTCGAACGAATAGCCCGAGCCGCGCACCGTGCGGATGGGATCTTGCTCGCGGCCGCGCGTGATGGCGCGGCGCAGGCGCCCGACATGCACGTCCACGGTGCGCTCGTCGATCTCCGCCGCCATGCCCCACACAGAGTCCAGCAACTGGCTGCGCGAGAACACGCGCCCGGGTTTCTCCATGAGATATTCCAGCAGGCGGAATTCCGTGGGCCCGAGGTGGATGTCGCGCCCCGCCCGGCGCACGCGGCGGGTCTCGCGATCCAGCTCCAGGTCGCCGTGCTGGAGCCGCCCGGCGATGCGTTCGGGCCTGGCGCGGCGCAGAAGCGCGCGCACCCGCGCCATCAGCTCAGGCACCGAGAAGGGCTTCACGACGTAATCGTCGGCCCCGACCGAAAGCCCGCGCACGCGCTCGCTTTCCTCGCCGCGCGCCGTGAGCATGATGACAGGCAGCGAGCGCGTTTCCTCGCGGGCGCGCAGGCGCCGGCAGAGTTCGATGCCCGACACGCCCGGCAGCATCCAGTCCAGGATCAGGAGGTCGGGTGTGGATTCCGCGAGCCTGATCTGCGCGTCGTCGCCGCGCTCCTCGTGCTCCACCAGATAGCCTTCCGCCTCGAGGTTGTAGACGAGAAGCTGGCCGATGGCGGGCTCGTCCTCGACGATCAGGATGCGAGGCGCCGACATGGCGCCGCTCATTCGCCGCCCTTCGGACGGTCGATCGGCATGGTGGCGCCGGTCATCAGGTAATGGATGTTCTCGGCGATGTTGGTGGCGTGATCGCCCACGCGCTCGAGGTTCTTCGAGCAGAACAGCAGGTGCGTGCAGAACGAGATGTTGCGCGGATCCTCCATCATGAAGGTGAGAAGGTCGCGGAACACCGAATCCTCCAGCGCGTCCAGTTCCGCGTCGCGCAGCCAGACGGCGCGGGCGCGTTCGAGGTCGCGGTGGGCGTAGGCGTCGAGCACGTCCTTGAGTTGCAGCGAGGCGATGTCCGCCATGTGCTTGAGGCCGACGACCGCGCGGGGCACGCGGGCGTCGTCGGCGATCTTGATGGCGCGTTTGGCGATGTTCTTGGCCAGGTCGCCGGTGCGCTCCAGATCGCCCGCGATGTGAATGGCTCCCACGAGTTCGCGCAGGTCGATCGCCATGGGCTGGCGGCGCGCGATGGTGAGCACGGCCTTCTCCTCGATCTCCCGCTGGAGCGCGTCGAGGCGCGGGTCGCTGCCGACCACCGCGCGGGCCAGCTCCACATTGTGCGTGGCGAGCGCGTCCATGGCGTCGATCAGCATCTTTTCCGCGACGCCGCCCATCTCGGCGATCTTGCGGCCGATGAATTCGAGGTCCGCGTCGTAGGCCTTCACGGTGTGGTCGGTCTTCACCTGATACTCGCTCATGGCTCGTCTCCCGAGGCTCAGCCGAAGCGGCCCGTGATGTAATCCTGCGTGCGCTGCTGCGCGGGCGTCGTGAAGACCTGGCCGGTTTCGCCGAACTCCACCATCTCGCCAAGATACATGAAGGCGGTGTGGTCGGAGACGCGCGCCGCCTGCTGCATGGAATGGGTGACGATGGCGATGGTGTACTGCGCTTTCAGCTCGTCCATCAGCTCCTCCACCTTGGCGGTGGAGATGGGATCGAGCGCCGAGCAGGGCTCGTCGAACAGAATGACCTCCGGGCGGATCGCCACGCTGCGCGCGATGCACAGGCGCTGCTGCTGGCCGCCCGAGAGCGAGAGGCCGCTGGCGTTCAACTTGTCCTTCACTTCGTTCCACAGCGCCGCCCCCTTCAGGGCCGCCTCGACGCGCCCGTCGAGCTCGCTGCGGGAGAGCTTTTCGTAGAGGCGCACGCCGAACGCGATGTTCTCGTAGATGGTCATGGGAAACGGCGTCGGCTTCTGGAACACCATGCCGACCCGGGCGCGCAGCAAATTAAGGTCGAGCCTGGGATCAAGGATGTTCTGCCCGTCCATCGTCACTTCGCCGGTCGCGCGCTGCCCGGGATAAAGATCGAACATGCGGTTCAGCACGCGCAGCAGGGTGGACTTGCCGCAGCCCGAGGGCCCGATGAAGGCCGTCACCTGATTGGCGTACAGCGGCAGGGTGATCGACTTCAGCGCACGGGCGCTCCCGTAATAAAAATCGAGGTTCCTGATCGCGATCTTGACGTCGGGTCCCGTGGCGGCGGGCGCGGGCGCCAGGCCGGGGCGTTCGAGCGACATCTGGAAATCGGTCATTTGCCGGTCCTTTCCGCGCCAAGCACGCGCGCGATTATATTGAGCGACAGCACCGCAAGGGTGATGACGAGAGCGCCCGTCCAGGCGAGCTGGCGCCAGTACTCGTAGGGGCTCTGCACGAAGTTGTTGATGGTGACCGGGAGGTTCGCCATAGACTGCGTGAGATCCACGTTCCAGAACTGGTTGCTCAGCGAGGTGAAGAGCAAGGGGGCGGTTTCGCCCGCCACGCGCGCGGTGGCCAGCAGCACGCCCGTGACGATGCCCGTGCGGGCGGCGCGGTACGCCACGCGGCGGATGACCAGCGAACGCGGCAGGCCAAGGGCCGAGGCGGCTTCGCGCAACGGATTGGGCACCAGCCGCAGCATGTCCTCGGTGGTGCGCACCACCACCGGAATGACCAGCACGGCCAGCGCCAGCGCGCCCGCAAGGCCCGAGAAGCCCCCCATGGGCACCACCACCGCGCCGTAGACGAACAGGCCAATGATGATGGACGGCGCGCTCAGCAGGATGTCGTTGATGAACCGCACGACCGAGCTGAGCTTCTCGAAGCGCCCGTATTCCGCGAGATACGTGCCGGCCAGCATGCCCAGCGGCGCGCCCAGCGCCACGCCCAGCCCCGTCATGATGAGCGAGCCCACGATGGCGTTGAGCAGGCCGCCTTCGGACGCGCCGGGCGGCGGCGTCATCTGGGTGAACACCTGCGGGGTCAGGCCCGCAAGGCCGTTCCAGAACAGCGTGAACAGGATGAGGCCCAGAGCCGTGAGCCCCAAGGCCGCGGCGCCCCAGCAGAGCGCGCGGACGAAGGCGTCGAAGCGGCGGCGGCGCATGTACAAAGAGCGCATCGTCAGGCCCCCGCGTTGCGCTCGAGCCGCGCCAGCATCAGCCGGGCGCAGGCGAGCACGATGAAGGTGATGAAGAACAGCAGCAGGCCGAGCAGGATCAGCGCCGACTGGTGCACCCCGCCGGCTTCCGCGAACTCGCTGGCGATCGCGGCGGAAATCGTCGTGCCGGGCGAGAACATCGAGCCGGTGATCCTGAAGGAATTTCCGATGATGAACGTGACCGCCATCGTCTCCCCGAGCGCGCGGCCCAGCGCCAGCATGACGCCGCCCAGAACGCCCGCGCGCGTGTAGGGAATGACCACGTTGCGCACCACTTCCCATGTGGTGCAGCCGAGCCCGTAGGCCGATTCCTTCAGCATCGGCGGCACGGTCTGGAACACGTCGCGCGAGATCGCGGTGATGAACGGCAGGATCATGATGGCCAGCACAACGGAGGCGTTGAACAGGCTGAGATAGGAAGGCGGGCCGGCGAACACGTCGCCCAGCACGGGCACGCCCTCGAACGTCCGGATGAGCGCCGGCTGCACGGTGTCGGCCAGGAAGGGCGCCAGCACGAAGAAGCCCCACATGCCGTAGATGATGGACGGCACGCCCGCGAGAAGCTCGATGGCGCCTCCGAACGTCTGGCGCAGGGACGGCGGGCACAATTCCGTCAGGAAGATCGCGACGCCAAGGCCAATCGGCACGGCGATCGCCATGGCGATGGCTGAGGTGACGAGCGTGCCGTAGATGGGCCCGAGCGCGCCCAGAATGGGCTGGGGCTCAAGCTGCGGCGCCCAGCGCTGGGTCCACAGGAACTGCGGCCCGAACTCCTGGATGGCCGGCCACGCGCCGACCGCCAGCGTGACGATGATGCCGCCCAGAATGAGCAGCACCAGCATCGCCGAGGCGCGCGTCAGCCAGTAGAAGGTCGCGTCCGAAACCTTGAACGCGCCAAGCGCCTGGGCGCGGTCGACGAACTGGACCGCGGGCGGCGCGCCGTCGAGCGTTGATGTCATCTTGCCGTGATCCAAAACGCCGCCCCGCGCGAAAAGCCAAGCAGCCTTGCTTCTAGGCCCGACGCATGACGCCTGTGTGACAGCGCAAGGCTCTGTTTTGCAGAAACTATTTCGTGCGCGCGAGAGGGATCGAAACCCGGAAGCAGGCGCCCTCCCCGGGCGTGCTTTCAATGGCCAGGCGGCCCCTGTGGCGCACCACGATGTGCTTGACGATGGCGAGCCCCAGTCCCGTGCCGCCCTTGGCGCGGCTGGCGCCTGCGTCCACCCGGTAGAAACGTTCTGTGAGGCGCGGCAGGTGCTCGCGCGCAATGCCCGGCCCATGGTCGCGCACCGCCAGCACGGCGTCGGCGCCCTCGCGCGACACCGTGACCTCCACGCGCGCGGGGGCGTCCTTCGACGCGCCGTACTTGATGGCGTTCTCGATGAGGTTTTCCGCCACCCGGATGAGTTCGTCCCGATCGCCCAGCACCACGGCGCTCTGGGGCGTTTGGAAGGTCAACGCGGCGCCGGCGTCGTCGGCCGATTGCTGCATGGATTCGGACATTTCGCGCAGCAACGCCACAAGATCCACCGGCGTGCCGGGCCGCAGGTGCTCGCTGCGCTCGATGCGCGAGAGGGACAGAAGGTCGTCCACCAGGCGCGCCATGCGCCGCGCCTGGTCGCGCATGATCCCCAGGAACCGCTCGCGCGCCTTCGCGTCGTCCCGCGCGGGGCCTTGCAGGGTTTCGATGAATCCCAGCACGGAGGCCAGCGGGGTGCGTAGTTCGTGGCTGGCGTTGGCGATGAAGTCCGTGCGCGTGCGCTCAAGGCGGCGCGCCTCGGTGAGGTCGCTCATGGAGACCACCACGGCGCGCGCGCCCTCCACGAGGAGCGGCGCGATGCGCGTGTCGAACACGCGCTCCACCGGCACGCGCTCGGACCATTGCGCCTGTTCGGCCGCGCCGCCCGCCGCGACCCGCGCCACCGCGTCCAGCACCTGCGGGGCGCGCAGCACCATGGGGAGCGACGCGCCCTCGCGCAGGCCCGGCAGCACCAGGCTGGCGGCCTCGTTGAACGCCAGCAGGCGCCCGCCAGCGTCCAGCACGAGCACGGGGCCCGGCAGCGCCTCCGCGAACGCCGCGAAGGCGCGCCTTTCGACGTCGGACAAGGCGCGCCGCTCGTTCAAGTTCAGCCGCGGCCGAGGAACGGCTGGTCGATGGGCAGGATGGTGGCTTCCAGCAGGTTCGTGGTGTCCGGCAGGCAGGCCATCAACAGCGCGATGCTGGCGACTTCGCGCGCCTGCATCGTGTCGTTGGCGGGGCGCTCGTGCATGCGCGGGGCAAGCTCGGTCGCGGTGGAGCCGGGATGGATCATCGAGGCCGTGACGCCGAAGGGGCGCCCGTCGAGCGCGAGCTGCCGGGTCATCCCCTCCAGGGCGAACTTGGTGGACGTGTAGCCGATGGCGTCCGGGCGCGGCATCTTGGCGGAAATGCTGGCGATGTTGATGATGCGGCCGCGCTTTTGCGGCTTCATGAGGCGCAGCGCCTCGCGCGAGCACAGGAAGGCCGAAGTCAGGTTGGCGGCGACGATCTTGTTCCAGCGCTCGAGCGGCAGTTCGTCCGTGGGGCACGGGTCCGCGAAGCCCGCGTTGTTGACCAGCAGGTCGAGGCGGCCGAATTCGTTGTTGGCGGCGTGGAAGAGGCAGACCACGTCATTTTCCACCGTCACGTCGGTCTGCACCGCGCGCGCGGTCCCGCCCGCGGCGTTGATCCGCGCCGCCAGCTCTTCGAGCCGGTCCTTGCGGCGCGCAGCCAGAAGAACCGCCATGCCTTCACCGGCGAGTTGCTCGGCGATGGCCGCGCCAATGCCTGAACTTGCGCCCGTGACCACGCCGACGCGCCCTGACAATCTTCCCATACGACGTCCTCCGCTCCGCCGCCGGCCTTGGCGCCGGCGATCCTGTCAGGCTGCATACCATGAAGGGAACGGGAAGAAAGGCCCTTAGGGTTCGAGGGACGCCGTCCTGGCCCCGCCCCAGGCGCGCAGCACGGCGCGCTCCTCGTCGGTCATTTCCGTCAGGTTGTTGGGCGGCATGGCGCGGGTCAGCCCGGCCTGGACGCGCACTTCCTGGCGCCAGCGCTGGATCAGCTCGGGCGTGTCGAGCATCACCCCCTTGGGGGCGATGGCGAGGCCCGGCCACACCGGCAGCGCGCCGTGGCACATGCTGCACCGGGACACCACGATCTCCGCCACCGCCTGCGGCGCCTGAGGCAGGCCCGCCGGCTGGGCGCGCTCCTGCAACTCCGACATCCCCATGCGGTCGCGCGCCACCGGGCTCGCGGGAACGCTGATCGCGATGGCCCCCAGGATCGCCGCCGCAGCGACAACCCACATCCACCACGGGTTGCCGCCGCCGGTGTGGCGCACATTGTAGAAATGGCGCACGAACGCGCCCGCCACCAGAACGAGGCCCACCACGACGAACGAATACGGGCTCGAATAGGCCAGCGGGTAATGGCCGGAGATCATCAGGAAGACGACCGGCAGGGTGAGGTAGTTGTTGTGGGTGGAGCGGATCTTGCCGATCTTGCCATAGCGCGGGTCGGCCGCCTCCCCGGCCACCAGCGAGGCGATGACCTTGCGCTGGTTGGGGATGATGATCAGGAACACGTTCCCGGTCATGATCGTCGCCATCAGCGCGCCCGTATGGATGAAGGCGCCGCGCGGCGAGAACACCTGCTGGAACGCGAACGCCATCGCGATGATGAACCCGAAGCCCACGGCCGCGAGCAGCGCGGGCTTTTCGGCCAGCTTGGACCGGCAGAGCAGGTCATACACGACCCAGCCCAGCGCCAAGCCGCCCACGCCGATGGCGGCCGCCACGGGCGTCGAAATCTGCCGGATGGCGGGGTCGATCAGATAGACGTCCGCCGAGAGGTAATAGACCCAGACGAGCAGAAAGAAGCCCGAGATCCACGTCGTGTAGCTCTCCCACTTGTGCCACATCAGCTCGTCCGGCAGCGCCTCCGGGGCGACCAGATATTTGCGCACGTGATAGAAGCCGCCGCCGTGCACCTCCCACGCCTCGCCGCCCTTGCCGGGGGGCAGTTCCGGCGTGGACTTCAGCGCCGCGTCGATGTGCATGAAATAGAAGGATGACCCGATCCAGGCCATCGCGGTGACGATGTGCAGCCAGCGCAACAGCAGGCCGCCCCATTCCATGACAATCCCGTCCATCGGTCCCTCGATCCCGTCGCTCAATCGCGCCGCGCCCATTCAGGCCTGCGGCGCACGCCAAGCCAAGCCGTTTTGTGACGATCCTCGCCGCGCAATGCAAGGCGCCCCCTGTCGAGGGCAAGCAAGGGGCGGGCCGAAAGTTGAACGCGATTGCGCAAATCCGATAGCGGTTGCGCGCAAGCGTGGGCATTGCAGTTTGGCTGCGCCCCTTTCTGGCGTTGACTGTGCGTAAGGCGACATAACGCCGGAGAGTTGAAATGCCCACGAACAAGACGATCCTGATTTCAAGCCAACGAATTTCTGAAACGACTGAAATCGCGGCGATTCTCGTCGCCTGCGGACACCAGGTCCACACCGCCGCGTCCGCCTCCGAAGCGATGGAGCTGGCCCGGCGATCGGAGCGCGACCTGATTCTCGTCGACGTGTGCGGCGACGACGACCCATGGAGCCTCCTGCGCGCCTTCTCGTCCGGAGCGCCGGTCGTCGCCATGGGCTCCAGCGCGAGCGCGGACCAGAGGGTCGCGGCCTTTGAGCTTGGCGCTGACGAATTTCTGTCCCTTCCGATGGACGCGCAGGAGCTGCGGCTGCGCGTCGGCAAGTCCCTGGCGCGGTGGGCGGGCCGGCGCGCCGGCGCGAACCTGCGATTCGACCGCTGCCGGCTGAACCTCCTCGACCAGACCGTGACGTGCGACGGGCGCACGCGCACCAACCTGACGCCCTCGGAGTTCGGCGCGCTCCGGCTGCTGATGGAGAATTCCGGACGCTACGTCAGCCGTTCGGAAATCTCCACGGCCGTGCTGCGCAGGCCCTACGCGCGCACGAGCCGGGCGGTGGACATGCTGGTCAGCAAGCTGCGCAGCAAGATTCGCACGCACAAGGGCGAAACTTTCATCACCAGCGTGCGCGGCGCCGGTTACGCCGTGGACCCGCTCGCCTTGCGCAAGACCGCCCAGCGGGGCGGCCCCACCCGCATCAACTGAGCGGCGATTTCAGGGGATTGCCGCCGCCGACCCCATGCGGGCGGCGGCGGGCTCTGGTAGCTTGCGCCCATGCTGACCGCCCCCGACGCCCAACGCCCCTACGAGGCGGAACCCGCTCACGCCGCCGCGCCGCAGAAAAGCGCCGACGCCGCGACCGAGCCCGCGCGCGTCACGCCCATGATGGCGCAGTACATCGAGATCAAGGCGGTGAACCCGGACTGCCTGCTGTTCTACCGGATGGGCGATTTCTACGAACTTTTCTTCGGCGACGCGGAAATCGCCAGCCGGGCGCTGGGCATCGTGCTGACCAAGCGGGGCAAGCACGCAGGAAACGACATTCCCATGTGCGGCGTGCCCATCGACCGGGCCGACGACTACCTGCAGCGGCTCATCGCGCTCGGCCATCGCGTGGCGGTCTGCGAGCAGATGGAGGACCCCGCCGAGGCCCGCAAGCGCGGCCCCAAATCCGTGGTGCGTCGCGACGTGGTGCGGCTCGTCACCCCGGGGACCATCACCGAGGAGCGCCTGCTGGAGCCGGGCCGGGCCAACGTGCTGCTGGCGCTCGCCCGGGTGCGTGCGTCCGACGACGAGTGGACGATCGGTCTCGCGGCCGCGGACATTTCCACCGGCGCCTTCGCGCTGAGCGAGACCAGCGAGGCCGGGCTGGCGGCTGAAATCGCCCGCATCGACCCTTCGGAAATCGTCGCCCCGGAGGCGTTCGGCGAGGAAAAGCACCTGCGGCGCCTGCTGGAGGAGCTGCGCGCGCCCTTCACCCTCACGGCGCGCGGCGCCTCCGACGTTAGCGCGGAGCGGCGGCTGACGGACTTCTACGGGGTGCGCACGCTCGACGGTTTCGGGGCGCTCACGCGGGCGGAAATCGCCGCCGGGGCCAACCTGGTCGCCTATGTGGAGCGCACGCAGATCGGCGTGCGCCCGCCGCTGGGCCTGCCCACGCGGCTGCATCGCGGCGCGACGATGGAAATCGACGCCGCCACCCGGGCCAATCTGGAATTGACGCGCACGCTGTCGGGCCAGCGCGAGGGCTCGCTGCTGGCCTGCATCGACATGACAGTCACGCCCGCAGGCGGACGCGCGCTGGCCGAGCGCATCGCCGCGCCCCTGACGGACGTGGCGCGGATCGCGGCGCGGCTCGACGCCGTCGCGCTTTTCGTCGAAGCGCCTGACCTGCGCGCGCAATTGCGCGCGGCGCTGAAGAGCGCGCCCGACATGGCCCGGGCGCTGTCGCGCCTGGCGCTGGGGCGCGGCG
>JAQGJX010000089.1 GCA_028290405.1 Hyphomicrobiales bacterium | reverse complement strand
CGGAGGCCTGCGCGGCGGCGGGTTCGGGCGCGGGCGCGGCGCCCTTGTTCTTGCGCGGCTTGCGATCCTTGCCGCTGTTGGAATCCAGAATCAGGCGGCGGTAGTCGTCCATGTCGCCGTCGAAATCCGTCACCGTCCCGTTGCCCACCAGCCATAGCCGGTCGGCGCACGCCTCCAGCAGATGCCTGTCGTGCGAGACGAGGATGATGGCGCCGTCGTAGCTGTTGATGGCGTCGATCAGCGCTGCGCGGCTGTCGATGTCGAGATGGTTCGTGGGCTCGTCCATGATGATGAGGTGCGGACCGCCGAACGTCGCGAGCCCCATCAGCAGGCGCGCCTTCTCGCCGCCCGAGAGGAGGTCGATGCGCGTGTCCGCCTTCACGTTGGGAAAGCCGATCTGCGCGCAGCGGCCGCGGATCTTCGCTTGCGTGCCATCGGGCATGAGTTCGGCCACATGGGAATAGGGCGTGCCGCGCACGTCGAGATCGTCGATCTGGTGCTGCGCGAAGAAGCCGACCTCCATGCGCGAGGAACGCCGCAGCTCGCCGCCCATGGGATCCAGCCGGCCCGCCACCAGCTTGGCGAAGGTGGACTTGCCGTTGCCGTTGGAGCCCAGCAGGCCGATGCGGTCGTCGTTGGAGATGTTCAGCGACAGGCGGGACAGCACCGTGCGGCCGTCATATCCCACGCTCACGCCCTCCATGGCCACGATGGGCGGCGCCAGGGGCTTGGCGGGCGAGGGAAAGTTGAAGGGCTGCACGTCGGTGTCGACGATGGCCTCGATGGGCTCCATCTTTTCCAGCATGCGCAGGCGCGACTGGGCCTGCCGGGCCTTGCTGGCCTTGGCGCGGAAGCGGTCGACGAACGCCTGCAGATGGTCGCGCTGCGTCTCCTGCTTCTTCACGTGCTTCATGCGGATCGCCATCTGCTCGCGGCGCTGCTTTTCGAAGCTCGTGTAATTGCCTTTCCAGAGCGTCAGCTTCGCCTGGTCCAGATGCAGGATGTGATCGGCCACGTCGTCAAGCATGTCGCGATCGTGGCTGATGACCACGATGGTGGCTGGGTATTTCGCCAGATAGTCGATCAGCCAGAGCGTGCCCTCAAGGTCGAGGTAGTTGGTGGGCTCGTCGAGCAGCAGCAGGTCGGGCTTGGAGAAGAGCACGGCCGCGAGGGCGACTCGCATGCGCCAGCCGCCGGAAAATTCGCTCAGCGCGCGCTGCTGCGCCTCATGGTCGAAGCCGAGGCCGGACAGGATCGTGCCCGCCCGCGCCGGCGCGGAATGGGCGTCGATGTCGGCGAGGCGGATCTGGATGTCGGCGATGCGGGTCGGGTCGGTGGCCGTCTCGGCCTCCTCCATCAGCGCCGCGCGCTCCACGTCCGCCAGCAGCACGAAGTCGATGAGGCTGCCGGGCCCCCCGGGCGCCTCCTGCTCCACGCGGCCGATTCGCGCCGCCTTGGGATAGGACACGCCGCCGCCCTCGGGCGAAATCTCCCCCGCGACCAGACGAAACAGCGTCGTCTTGCCCGCGCCGTTGCGGCCGACGAAGCCGATCTTGGCCCCGATGGGGATGGAGGCGCTGGCGCGGTCAAAGAGCAGCCGCGGCCCGAGCCGATACGTGAGGTCGTCGATATTCAGCATGGGGATGTTCTGGGGGTTCCGGACGCGCAGCGCAAGTGCAGCATGGGCGCGGCGCGCGAAAACGGGTGGCGGGCCGCGGGCGCGGGGGCCAAAGTGCCCGCGACTCGCAGGAAAACCCATGTCCCTCCTCGGCCCCGGCCTCATCCTCGCCTTCGTGGTCTCGCAAGCGCTGCGCGACGTCTACCTCGCGCACGTCTTCCGCAGCGTGGACGTGTTCGCCACGATCGTGGCCGCCTTCCTGCCCATGGCGCTGGCGTTCGGCGCGTTGGGCCTCTGGCGCGACCGGGCCGGCATGGCGCGGCTGCGCCAGCACTGGCGCGTGGTGGCGGCCATGAACGTGACGACCGCGCTGGCGTGGACGTCGTATTTCTTCGGCCTGAAAGCCATCCAGCCTTCCGTGGTGAACGCGCTGCACAGCGGCCTTGGGCCGCTCACGGTGGTCGCGCTGGGGCTCGCGGGCTTCAAGATCGCTGGTCCGCAGAACTGGAACCGGGTGGAAAGCCTCTGTTACGCAGGGCTTGCGGCTACGCTGGGTTTCCTGTGGTTGGTAGTGCTGGACGGGCGCTCGGGGCGTCTCGACTTCACGGTGGGCGACGCCGTCTTCGGCCTTTGCGCGCTGATCGTCAGCGGGGTCTCCATCACGCTCAGCCACCTGCTTGCGAAACGGCTGAACGATCTGGGGCTCAGCGCCAACGCAGTGACGGCCGTGCGCTACCTGCTGATCGTCGCCATGGCCCTCGGGGCGCTGAGCGGCGGCCGGGCGACCGGACTCGCTGGCCCCTGGGATTGGGCGTGGCTGGCGCTGGTCGCCGCCCCGCTGATCGCGCTGCCGCTCTACGCGCTCCAGGTCGGCATCTCGCTCACCCCCGCGCTCACCGCGCAGGTCCTGCGCGCCCTTGGGCCGGTGGCGGTGTTCGCGTTGGAACTGGTGGACCCGAAGATCGACTGGTCCACGCCCGCGCTGCTGGGCGTTGTGCTGTACTCGGCGTTCGCCCTGGGGGCCGGGGCGGCGCGCGGGGTGGGGAAGCGGTGAGAGGGGTTCGCGAAACTCAACGATACGGAGCGTCATCCCGGCCAAGGCCGGGACCCACGGCAGGCCATGAAGCGCGTGGCCTGCCGTGGATGATCGCCTTAGCGGCCAGGACGGCGCGCCTTACCGGGGAAGGAGCGCCCTTGAGTCGAGCTAGTCGAAATCCGCCGCCAGCGCGGCGCGCACGTTGTCCGGCAGCACGGACATGTGGTTGTAGTTTTCGTGCGACACGCCCACCACGACCTGGGCGCCCGGCGTCTTGAAGGCTGCGATCTGCGCAGGCGTGAAGTTGTAGTGCACGAACTGCACCGACGAGGCCTTGCCTTCCGCGCTCGTGCGGTCGGTGTCCTCTTCCGCCTGCCCGGCGATGCGCTCGCCGTTCACGGTCATGAACGTCGTTTCCTCGATGCCGCCAAGGCGGCCCAGGATGCGCTTGCGGCGATCGGGATCGTCGATCTCGATCATGAACGTGGCGCAGAGCTCGCGACCCTTGGGCACCAGCGGATTATAGGCCGCCAGTTCGTCGTGCATCTGCTCTTCGCCGCCCTTTTCGATGTAGAGCATTTCCTGCACCTGCATCCACATCGTGTCCCAGCTTTCGAAGTAGAACGTGATGTGCGGGCCCACGTCCACGCGGCGATCGCGCTTCAGGGCGGCCATTTTCTTGCGCGTTTCGTTGCGCACCTTCATGTAGTCCGGAAGCGGCATGATGTCGGCAGCGGTGATCTCGTGTCGATTGGCCATCATCGTATTCCCGTTCTCTGGCTTGCGAAAAGCGCTCACGCGCATTTCAGACTTCGATGCCGTAGCTACGCGCGAAGATCTGGATCGGATGCTTCACGAGCGCAGGTTTCGGCTTGTCGCTCTTCTGCGCGTCCATGCCCTGGGCGATGTGCACGCCAGCCAGCGGGCACTCGGACGTGACATAGGCCTTGCCGGCGTCGCGCGTGGCTTTCGCCACCGGTCGGCCCACCTTCATGGCGAGGTCGAAATTGCCTTTCTTGAAGCCCCAGGCGCCGCCGTGGCCCGAGCAACGCTCGACCACGTGCACGTCAGCCTCAGGCAGCAGCTTCAACATCTCCGTGGCCTTCTGGCCCATGTTCTGCGCGCGCGAGTGACACGCGATGTGCAGCGAGACGCCGCCCGGCACGGGCGTCATGCCCGGCGCGAGGCCGTTCTTCTTGGCGATGTCCACGATGTATTCGCTGATGTCGAACGTGTTCTGCGCCAGCGTCTTCACGTTCTTGTCGTCGGTGACGATCAGCGGCCATTCGAACTTCATCATCAGCGAGCACGAGGGCACGAGGGCGATGACGTCGTAGCCCTTCTCGATCCACGGCACGAGCGCGTCCGCCACGGTCTTGGCGGCCTTGGCGACTTCCTCGAGCTTGCCCTGCTCCAGCATCGGCATGCCGCAGCAATGGGGATGCACCACTTCGGTCTCGACCCCGTTGCGGGCCAGCACCGCGCGCGCCGCAAGGCCCACGGACGGGTCGTTGTAGTTGTTGAAGCACGTGGCGTAGATCACCGCCTTGCGGCCGAACCCCGGCGCCTCGCGGTTCACTTCCGGCGTCGTGGCCTTCGCCTGGCTGGTCAGCGGCGTGCGGGCGTATTCGGGCAGCTCGGCGCGCGGATCGAGATCCGCCACCTTCTCCAGCACGCCGCGGGTGAACTTGTTCTTCGTGCTCGACGCCCAGTTGGCGAGCGGCGCGACGACCCCGGCGATCATGCCGTTGCGGTCTGTCTGCGCCAGTTGCCCGTCGATGAACGTGGTCTCGCCCTTCTTCGCCTCGACGGCGCGGTAGCGCAGCATCAGGTGCGGAAAGTCGAGCCCGAACTCGTGCGGGGGCACGTAGGGGCACTTGGTCATGAAGCACATGTCGCAAAGCGTGCACGCGTCCACGACGGGCTTGAAATCCTTGCTGTCGACGCTGTCGAGCTCGCCGGTCTTCGACTCGTCGATGAGGTCGAACAATTGCGGGAACGAGTCGCACAGGTTGAAGCAGCGGCGGCAGCCGTGACAGATGTCGAAGACGCGATGCATCTCGGCGTCGAGCTTCGCCTCGTCATAGAAATCGGGGTTGTGCCAGTCCAGCGGATGCCGGATCGGAGCTTCAAGACTACCCTCTCTCATGCTGTCCTCTGTTCCTTGCCGCCATCGGCGCGCGGATGGGCCCTGGCTTGAAGCAGGCGCGGCCGGAGCTTGACGCCCCGGCCGGCCAGAATTGCAACCAATGGGCCGCTTAGCTGGCCATCTCGTTCAGGGCGCGCTGGAAGCGGCCGGCGTGCGAACGCTCGGCTTTCGCCAGCGTTTCGAACCAGTCGCCGATCTCGTCGAAGCCCTCTTCGCGAGCCGTGCGGGCCATGCCGGGATACATGTCGGTGTACTCGTGGGTTTCGCCCGCGATGGCCGACTGCAGGTTCAGGTCCGTCTTGCCCATGGGCAGGCCGGTGGCCGGATCGCCGCACTCTTCGAGATACTCGAGGTGGCCGTGCGCATGGCCGGTCTCGCCTTCGGCGGTGGAGCGAAACACGGAGGCGACGTCGTTGAAGCCTTCGACGTCAGCCTTCTGGGCGAAATACAGGTAGCGGCGATTGGCCTGCGACTCGCCCGCAAACGCTTCCTTCAGATTGTCTTCGGTCTTGCTGCCCTTGAGAGCCATGGCTCACCTCCTGAAAAGATCGTTGCAACGCTCAAGGTACGCGTCCCGGGCCGGGTCGGACCACTGGGCGTTCGCAACTTAGAGATGATCCCGGCCACGCTTTGTCAATGCGGGCGCAGTGCGGCCCAGTTTGTTTTTGATCTAATTCAAATCAATGCGCGCCCGGTGATCGACGCGCCCGATGAAACCCATAGGGATGCCCGATGATGCATCAGGATTTCAGGGTGCGCACGCTCGCCGGCAGGGACGCGCGGATGATGCGCGCCAGCTCGATGAGCGCCTTGGCGCGCGGGCTGCGGCGGCGGTGGATGAGGCGCACGCGGCGCGACGCGTGGGCGCCCGCCAACGGCCGCGTCGCCAGCCGGTCCGTCTCCGCCCTGCCGCATTCCACCGCCAGCTGCGGCAGCAGGGTGACGCCGTGGCCGGCGGCCACCAGGTGCAGCAGCGTTTCGAGGCTCGTGGCGCGCATGTCCGCCATCACGCCCTCGCCGATCTGCGGATGGTTGCAAAGGTCCACCGCCTGGTCGCGCAGGCAATGGCCGTCCGTCAGCAGCAGCAGCGCCTTGGGGTCGATCTCGCTGGCCGCGATCTCCTTGCGGGCGCACAGCGCATGGTTGGCGGGCAACGCCACCCAGAAGGGCTCGTCGTAAAGATCGATGGAGGCGATCTCGGGATTGTCCTCCTGGGTGGCGATGAGCGCGGCGTCGAGCTTGCCCTCCGCCACCAGCGGCACCAGATGCGCCGTCATGTCCTCCACCAGCACCAGCGGCGCATCGGGCAGCTTCTCGGCCGCCAGCGGCAGCACGTAGGGCATGAGATACGGAGCGATGGTGGGGATGACACCCAGCCGCAGCCGCCCGCTGAGCGGATCGCGGTTGGCGCGGGCGGTCTCGACGATGTCCTGGGAGGCCGACACGGCGCGGCGGGCGTGGGCGACGATCTGCTCCCCCGCCTCCGTCAGGCGGACGCCGCGGCCGACGCGGTGGAAGATGTCCACGCCAAGCTCCTGCTCGAGCTTGGAAATCTGCCCGCTCAACGTCGGCTGGCTGATGTTGCAGGCAGTGGCCGCATGGCCGAAGTGGCCATGCTCGGCGACGGCGATGATGTACTGGAGGTCTCGCAGGTTCATGGCGCGCCTGATCGTTGGGGACGATCAATATAGCGTGGTTCAATAGGCGCAGACAATGACGCAGGCGGCCGGGCGCCGGACGCCTCTCGCTCAAGGCCGCCTTGTGCGCCGCAGCAGCCGCAGCTATAAGCGCCCCTCTCTTCACCCCAGCAGCTACGAGATTCAACGCCATGGCGATCGAACGCACTTTCTCCATCATCAAGCCCGACGCGACCCGCCGCAACCTCACCGGCGCGATCAACGCCGTGATCGAGAAGGCCGGCCTGCGCATCGTCGCCCAGAAGCGCGTGCGCATGACCCGCGAGCAGGCCGAGACGTTCTACGGCGTGCACCGCGAGCGTCCCTTCTTTGGCGAACTGGTCGAGACGATGACCGCCGGCCCCGTGGTCGTGCAGGTTCTGGAAGGCGAGAACGCCATCAAGACCTATCGCGACGTGATGGGCGCCACCAACCCGGCGAACGCCGACGCGGGCACGATCCGCAAGGAATTCGCCCTCTCGGTCGGCGAAAACTCCGCCCATGGCTCCGACGCCCCCGAGACCGCCGCGATCGAAATCGCCCAGTGGTTCGCCGGCAACGAAATCGTCGGCTGATCGCCCTACGCCTTTACGGGTTGCTCTTTCGTCTCCGCTCGCCATGATGCGAGCGGAGATTTTTTATGACCGTCGCGCCCCGCATCGAACATCGCCCCTCCGTGTGCCCGCACGATTGCCCGTCGGCCTGCGCGCTGGACGTGGAGGTGATCGACGGCCGGACCATCGGGCGCATCCATGGCGCGCAGGACCAGAGCTACACGGCCGGCGTCGTATGCGCCAAGGTCGCGCGCTATTCCGAGCGCATCCACCATCCAGACCGGCTGCTGCATCCGCTGCGGCGCACCGGCCCCAAGGGCTCCGGGGCGTTCGAACGCATTGCGTGGGACGAGGCGTTCGAGGAGATCGCGCGCCGGTTTCTCGACGCGGAGCGCGTCCACGGCGCCCAGAGCGTGTGGCTGAACTATTACGCGGGCACGATGGGCAAGGTCATGCGCGACGGGATCAACCGTCTGGCGCACGCCAAGAAATACTCGCGCCACAACGGCACCATCTGCATCAACCTCGCCTGGCCGGGCTTTATCGCCGGCACGGGGCGCCTCGCGGGGCCTGATCCGCGCGAGATGGCGCAATCGGACTGCGTCGTCATATGGGGCACGAACGCCGTCGCCACGCAGGTGAACGTGATGACCCACGCGCTGCGGGCCCGCAAGGAGCGCGGCGCCAAGCTCGTCGTCATCGACATCTATCGCAACGACACCATGAAGCAGGCCGACATGGCCCTGTGCTTGCGGCCGGGAACCGACGGCGCTCTCGCCTGCGCGGTCATGCATGTGCTGTTTCGCGACGGGCTGGCGGACTGGGATTATCTGGAAAAATACACAGACGCGCCGCATGAACTTGAGGCGCACCTGGCGACGCGCACGCCCGAATGGGCGGCCGGCGTCACAGGGCTTTCCGTCTCGGACATCGAGGCGTTCGCGCATCTCGTTGGAAACACCAAGCGCACGTTCTTCCGCCTGGGCTATGGCTTCTCGCGCCAGCGCAACGGCTCGGTCAACATGCACGCCGCCACCAGCATCGCGGCGGTGACGGGCGCATGGCGGCATGAGGGGGGCGGCGCGTTCCACAACAATGGCGCTATTTACAAGTGGCGCCAGCCGATGATCGACGGCTCGGACGTGATGGACCCGAGCGTTCGCGCGCTCGACCAGTCGCGCGTCGGCGCCGTGCTGTGCGGCGACGCGGAGGCGTTGCAGGGCGGGCCTCAGGTTCACGCCATGCTGATCCAGAACACCAACCCGATGTCGGTGGCGCCGGACCAGACGCGTGTGCGGCGGGGCTTTGCGCGCGAGGACCTGTTCACGGTCGTGCACGAGCAGTTCATGACCGAGACGGCGCGCATGGCCGACATCGTGCTGCCCGCGACCATGTTCCTCGAGCATGACGACGTCTACACGGGCGGCGGCCATTCCTATGTGGAGCTGGCGCAAAAGCTCGTCGAGCCGCCCGGCGAATGCCGCAGCAACCATGAGGTGATCTGCGAACTCGCGCCGCGCGTGGGCGCGCGCCATCCCGGATTCGAGATGAGCCCGCGGGCGCTGATCGACACGACGCTGCGCGAGATCGGCTTTGGCACTTACGACGAACTCGCGAGGGCGAACTGGCGCGACGTGCAGGTGGACTTCCGCACCGCGCATTTCCTCGACGGATTCGCGTGGCCGGACGGCAAGTACCGGTTCCGGGCGGACTGGGCGCAGACGCCGTTCAAGGGGCAGTTGTCGGGACCCTGGCGCGACATGCCGAGCCTGCCCGACCACTGGAACGTCCTTGAGGAGGCCGACGAGGCGCATCCGTTCCGGCTCGCGACCTCCCCGGCGCGCTCGTTCCTCAACTCATCGTTCAACGAAACGCCCTCGTCGCGGGCCCGCGAGGGGCGCCCCTGCGTGCTGGTGCATCCTGCGGACGCGGCGCGGCTCGGCGTCGAGGACGGCGACCGGGTGATCCTGGGCAACGCACGCGGCGAGGTGCGCCTGCACGCGAAGCTGTTCGAGGGCGTGCAGCGCGGCGTGCTGGTGTCCGAAGGCATCTGGCCCAACGACGCGTTCGAGGACGGACGCGGCGTCAACACGCTCACGGGCGCGGATTCGCCCGCCCCGTTCGGCGGCGCGGCGTTCCATGACAACCACGTCTGGATGCGGCGCAGGACCGGCTAAAACGCCAAAGCTAGGCTGACGGGCGCCGCGCCAGCGCCACCACGGTGGCGGCCATCGCCACGGCGGCGATGGCGAAAATGATCTCGGTGGCGAAGAATCCCCACGCGCCGATCATGAACGTCTGCGGCAGCGGAATGGCGTAGATGCCGAAATAGAAGCTCGCGGTGCCCACGGCCTGGGGGCCCGCGCGCTCGGCCGGGCTGAGGCCTTCGCCGAGCCACGCGGACACCACCGGGAACATGATGCTGTTGCCAAGGCCGAACGCGACGCCCCCGGCCGCCATCACGATGGGCTCGCGCGCAACGGCGATCAGCACGAAAGCCAGCCCGTAGATCAGCAGGCTCGCGGCCACCAGCAGCGGCGGGCGCAATTTCGCCATCCAGCGCATGCCCACGAAGCGCACCGCCACCATGGCGATGGACGAGGGCACGAAGAACGCCGCCAGCGCGATGGCCCGCCCGTGCAGGTCCGCCGCCAGATAGCTCACCGAAAAGCCGTACAGCGCGCCGCCCATCAGCACCGCCGCATAAGGCAGGATGAACGCATTGCGAAACGCGCCCGACAGCGCAAGGCCCGAGGCCGCGCCGGCGCTCGGCAGCACGCGCAAGCCATAGGTCAGCGCGATGCCCAACGCCGCCGGCGCAGCGGCTTCGAGAAACAACGCCGTGGCGCCGAAGCGCTCCAGCGTCCATGCGCCCAGCGGCGGCGCGACGGCGGCGGCAAGCGGAATGCCGGCTGAAAACACGGTGACGAAATAGACGAAGTTGGCGCGCGTGATGCGGCTCTGGATGTAAACCATGCCGGCGGGCAGGAACATGCCGACCCCCGCCGCCTGCACGATGCGCGACAGCAGCGCAGGCAAGAAATGATCGCGCGTGAACGCCAGCGAACCCACGCCCACAAGGGTCAGCAGGATGGACCAGCGCGCGGTGCGCAGGGCCCCGAAACGCGCCACCGCCGCGCTGGACAGCAGCGCCGCCGCGATGGCCGGGATGGCGAACAGCGAGAGCAGCAGGCCGATTTCCGCCAGCGAGTGCCCCGCCCGCTCGAACACGATGGCGAACAACGCCGAGTAATTGTGCGTGACGGAAAACAGGAACCCCGCCGCGCACATGGCGAAGAACTCGTAGCGCGCGCGGGCGTCGATGAAGCCGGCCGCGAAGGCCTGCGCGTCCCGCCGGGACGCCGATACTGTACTCACATGCGTATCCTCAGGCTCTCAGGCCTTCTTGTCCCAGCCGCCGTTCTCGTTCTGCTGGTAGTAGGACAGCGCATAACCCGCCGCCTTAAGGGCTTTCCATTGCGCACGGGAATCCAGCAGCACGGCCTCGTCGCCGCCGTCGAAGATCAGGATGATGCGGTCGTACATGTCGCCGCTCGCCTTGGCGGCGTCCTCGGCGCGGGCCCCGTCGACGCAGATGCGCAGCTTGGCGCCGTTGGGATTGTCGTCGCCCAGCGTCAGCCAGATGGGCTGCTCCTCGGCGTCGCCGTCGCGCGCGGAGCCGTGCGGCAGGAAGCTCTCGTCGGACCACGTGTAGAGGTGCTCGTCCATGGCGGCGAGCCGTTCGTCGGACGTGAACTGCACGACGACGTTCCACTCGCGTTCGAGCGCCTTCTCGAGCAGCGTCGGCAGCACGCTTTCGAGCTTGCGCCCCACAAGGTGATAAAACCAGATTTCCGGCATGTCCTGCTACTCGCTCGCTGCAAGCACGACGAAGCTGCGATCGCGCTCTGTCCACATCATCGCGAGGTCGCCGTCGCGGCCCGCATGGCGCTCGGTCTTGCCGGACACGTAGACGTCGCCGCGTTCAAGCGAGCCGCGCAGGTACTCGGACGTTTCCGCCGTCATGGCGTGCAACGCCTGGGCGGCCCTGGCGCGGGGCCAGCGCAGCGCGGCCATGGCGGCTGCTTCCTGGATGAGGAAAAAGCCTTCCCGCAGCTTCGAATCCGCCCGGGCGGAGACCTGCGCCTCGAAGCGCAGGAAGCGGCCCGCGTTGCAGAACAGGCGCGCGTCGACGTTGAAGTCGGACACCAGGTCGCGCGCCTCCGTCGAACCGTCCCCCGCCCCGCGCGTCACGACGACGGTGCGGACGAACTGGGCCTTGATGTCAGGCGCAGAGCGCAGGAACGTCTCCATGAACGCCGTGCAGGTCGTGGCCGCGTGGGCGCGCGCCGACAGGGCCGCGCAAGCGACGATGACGGATGCCATGACGGCCGCGAAACGCGCGGGGCGCATCGGATGTCCTTTCAGAGGTGCGGTGGAACGGGCCTTGGGTCACGACTCGTAATGGTCGGCGACGAGCCTGTCGAGAAGGCGCACGCCCCATCCTGAGCCCCACGTCTGGTTGATGTCGGTCGTGGGCGAGGCCATGCCGGTTCCGGCGATGTCGAGATGCGCCCAGGGCCGCTTGTTCACGAACCGCTGGAGGAACTGCGCCGCCGTGATGGAGCCCGCATGGCGCCCGCCGACGTTCTTCATGTCGGCGAACTTGGATTCCAGCAGCTTGTCGTAAGCGGGGCCGAGCGGCATGCGCCAGACTTTTTCGCCCGTGTCCTTGCCCGATTGCAGCAGCCGCTCCGACAGCGTGTCGTCGTTGGAGAACAGGCCGGCATGGTCGGACCCCAGCGCCACCAGGATCGCGCCCGTCAGCGTGGCGAGGTTCACCATGAACTCGGGCTCGTAGACGGACTGGATGCGCCACAGCACGTCGGCGAGCACGAGGCGGCCTTCGGCGTCCGTGTTGATGATCTCGACCGTCTGGCCGGACATGGTGGTCACGATGTCGCCGGGGCGCTGCGCTTTTCCGTCGGGCATGTTTTCGACGAGGCCGATGGCGCCGATGACGTTGACCTTCGCCTTGCGCGAGGCGAGCGCATGCATGAGGCCGACGACGCACGCCGCGCCCGCCATGTCGCCCTTCATGTCCTCCATGCCGCCCGCGGGCTTGATGGAGATGCCGCCGGTGTCGAAGGTGACGCCCTTGCCGATGAAGGCCACCGGCCGGGCCTTCGAATTCTTCGCGCCGTTCCAGCGCATCACCACCATGCGGCTGTCGTGGACGGAGCCCTGCCCGACGCCCAGGAGCGCGTTCATGCCGAGCTTCTGCATCGCCTTTTCGTCGAGGATCTCCACCTCGACGCCCAGCTTTTCGAGCGCCTTGGCGCGCTTGGCGAATTCATCCGGATAGAGCACGTTCGGCGGTTCGTTGACGAGGTCGCGGGCGATGTTCACGCCCTCCGCGACGGCGTCGCGGGACTTCGCCTCGCGCCTGGCGGCGGCGGGGTCCGCGATGGCGACGCGCACGTCGAGCGCGCCCTCGGGCTCGTTATCCTCGCTCTTTTTAGTCTTGTAGCGTTCGAACTTGTAGGCGCGCATGCGCAGGCCCAGCGTCAGGTCCGCGGCCGCCTGGGCGGGATGCTCGGGCGCTTCGGGCAGGTCGAACAGGATGACGACTTCGCCCCGGCCGCCGAGCTTGCCCATGACGTAGCCGCCCAGCGACACGTGATCGGTCGGCGCGGGGCTGGCCGGCGGCGGCTTGGGGGCGGTGCCAACGACGAGCAGCCGGTCGGCCGGCACGCCCTCGGGCGCCCACAGCTCCAGCACCGAGGAGGCGCGGCCCTTGAAGGACGCCGAGGCGGCGGCCCGGCGAATGGTTTCGACGCTGTCTCCCAGAAGATCGCTCGCGGCGGCGCTGAACGACACGTCCGCGCCGGCGAACACCACGAGCGTGCGCGGCTGCGACGCCGGCGCGGCTTTCCTGGCGGCCTTCCCGGCGGACTTTGCGGCCTTGGCGGGCTTGCCTGCGCCCGCGTCCTTCACGGCGACGAAATCGATCGAGAGCTTGGATGACATTAACGGACCTCTGGGGGCGCGATTCTGCGAGCGTTCGGCGCCATCATGGGAAGCGCCCGCCGCATAAGCAATAGAGACGGCGCAGCTGAACGCGCCAGCCATCAATTCGCCGCGAGGCGAATCCACATGACAAGCGCCAATTCGCACGCCGCCGCCGGAACATGGGCGGCGAAGCTTTGGCGCCACAGTCGCGCGGCCGCGCGGGGCGGCGTATAACCGGACGATTCCAGGCGCAAGCGCGACAGATACGAATGATGGGCATCCTCGAACGCTATATCTTCAGGACCGGGCTGCTGGCGTTCGTCGCCAGCCTGTTCGTCCTGACGGCGATCGTCTGGGTGTCGCAGGCGCTGCGCGAGGTCGACCTGATGACCGGCAAGGGGCAGACCATCCTGCTCTTCCTGTCCGTGACCGGGCTGACCATTCCCTCGCTGGTGACGATCATCGCGCCCATCGCGCTGTTCGCGGCGGTGCTCTACACGCTCAACAAGCTCAATGGCGACAGCGAGATGGTGGTGATGAGCGCCGCCGGGCTCTCCCCCGCGCGGCTCATCAAGCCGTTTCTGGCTCTGGCGCTGGTGGTCACGCTGCTGGTCGGCCTCATGTCCGTGTGGGCCATGCCGGCGAGCTTCCGGCAAATCCGCGACATCCTCAGCAAGGTGCGGGCGGACTTCCTCACCTTCATCGTCCGCGAGGGGCAGTTCGTCACGCTCGACCAGGGCTTCGTGTTCCACTACCGCGAGCGCGGCGGCGGCGGCGCCCTGCTGGGCATCTTCATCCAGGACAGGCGGGACCCCGAGCGCATCAACACCTACATCGCCGAGGCCGGAGTCACCATTGAGCAGGCCGAGAACAACTTCCTGGTGCTCGAGAAGGGCTACGTGCAGCGCCAGAGCAAGGGCGACCGCGACCCGGCCATGGTGCAGTTCGAACGCTACGCGCTCGACCTCGCCCAGTTCGCCGGCTCAGGGGAAGGCGCCGCGCTGAAGCCGCGCGAGCGCACCACGCTGGAGTTGATGGCGCTGGACCGCAACACGGCCGACCCGGCCACGACGGCGAACTTCGGGCGCTACCGGGCCGAGTTGCACGACAGGTTCGCGGGGCCGCTGTACGTGCTGGCCTTCGCGCTCATCGGATTCGCCGCCCTGGGTCAGCCGCGCACCACGCGGCAGGGCCGCGGCATGGCGATCCTGGCGGCGGTGGCCGTCATGCTGGCCCTGCGCATCGCGGGCTTCGGCGTCTCCGGGCTTTCGACCCGCGCGCCCGGCGCCTTGCTGCTGGTCTACGGGTTGCCGCTGGCGGGCGTGCTGGGGGCGTTCCTGCACATCTTCCCGCCGTGGCGGCGCAGCGGGCCTGCGCTGACGCGCGGGGCGCCGGTGGCGGGCCGCGCATGATGCTGTTCTCCACGCTCGGGCGCTATCTG
The DNA here is from genome assembly GCA_028290405.1 of Hyphomicrobiales bacterium. Classification (GTDB taxonomy): domain Bacteria; phylum Pseudomonadota; class Alphaproteobacteria; order Rhizobiales; family Beijerinckiaceae; genus Terripilifer. Next base: position 49,562 of record JAQGJX010000089.1, on the reverse strand, counting down.
TCGGGCCGCTTCCTGCGCACCATCGGGGCAGTTTTCGCGGTTCTGTTCGCCATCATCTTCATCGGCGATTTCGTCGAGATGATCCGGCGCGCCGGCGACGCGCCGGGCGTGTCCACCGGGGCGATCGCGTTCCTGACCCTGCTGCGCGTGCCGGCGATCTCCGAGCAGATCCTGCCGTTCGCGGTGCTGGGCGGGTCGATGTTCGCGTTCGTGGCCCTGTCACGCCGTCTCGAACTGGTCATCGCGCGGGCCGCGGGCGTCTCGGTCTGGCAATTCCTCACCCCTCCGGTGATGATCGTCCTGCTGATCGGGGTGCTGGCGACAACGGTCTACAATCCCCTGTCGGCGGCGCTGAAGCAGCGCGCCGACGGCATCGAGACGCGGATTTTCGGCCGCACGAGCCGGGCGGACGCGGACACCAGCCTGTGGATCCGCCAGCGCAGCGTGGACGGACAGGCGATCATCCGGGCCGAGCGGTCGAGCGACGGCGGCTCGGTCCTGTCGGGCGTGACGGCCTACGTGTACGAGCCGGACGGCCGCTTCATGGAACGGGTGGAGGCCGCGCGGGCCCGGCTGCTGCCGGGATTCTGGACGCTCGAGGACGCGCGCGTGGTGTCGCCCGAAGACGAGCCGCTCTCGGTCGGTTCCTATGCGCTGGCGACGAACCTGACGCCCGAGCAGGTCACGCAATCGTTCGTTCCGCCCGCCTCCGTGCCCTTCTGGAGCCTACGGGAAGTCACCCGGCGAACGGAATCGGCCGGGCTTGACGCAACCGGGTACCGGCTTCGATATCAGACGCTTCTGGCACGACCTTTGCTATTGGTCGCCATGGTTTTCATTGCGGCGAGCGTTTCCTTAAGATTCTTCCGATTTGGTGGGATCAGCCGGATGGTTTCGGGTGGCGTGGCTGCGGGCTTCGTGCTTTATGTGGCGACGAAGCTCGCGGGCGATCTAGGCGGAGCAGGTCTTTTAAGCGCGCCGGTGGCCGCATGGTCGCCAGCCATAGTTGGAAGCATGTTGGGTACGCTCGTTCTGCTGCACCAGGAGGATGGTTGAATGGGGCGCCTCACAGCCCCCATCCCGACGTCGCGCAAGGACATCGCGTCCGGGCGTCGTGGCTCCGTGCGCTGTTCGTTGCTCGCTTCGCTGCTGCTGAGCGTCTCAAGCCTCTGCCTGTCCCCGCTCCTGCCCTCGTCCCCCGGCGCGCTGCTCAGCGCCGCGCCCGCCGGCGCGCAGACGCTGACGGACCGTCTCACCCGGTCCGCAAAAGCCAAGCCGGGCGGCGCCCAGGCGCAGGGCGAGAAGGCGCAGGACCGCCTGCTCGTGGACGCGGACGAGTTCGTCTACAATCGCGACGCCAACACCATTTCGGCTTCGGGCAACGTGCAGCTCTATTACCAGGGCCGCACGCTGCAATCGGACCGCGTCACCTATAACCAGACCACCAAGCGCGTCCTCGCCGAGGGCCGCGCCAAGATGACCGAGCGGGACGGCACGGTCGCCTATTCCGAGCGCTTCGAACTGACGGACGACTTCCGCGAAGGCTTCATCGACAGCCTGCGCACGGAGACGGCCGACAAGACCTATTTCAGCGCCGGCCGGGCCGAGCGCATCGCGGGCGACGTGACGGTCTTTGAGAACGGCACGTACACGGCCTGCGAGGCGTGCAAGGAAGACCCCACCAAGCCGCCGCTGTGGCGGGTGCGCGCCAAGCGCATCATCCACAAGAACTCCGAACAGACGATCTACTACGAGGACGCGACGCTGGAGCTTTGGGGCATGCCCATCGCCTGGCTGCCGTTCTTCTCGTCGCCGGACCCGTCCGTGAAGCGCAAGAGCGGCGTGCTCGCCCCCCGCTACATCGCGAACTCCAAGCTGGGCGTCGGCGCCTCGGTGCCGCTCTACTGGGCGCTGTCGCCCAATTACGACCTCACCGTGACGCCCACGATCCTCTCGCGCCAGGGCGCGCTGGGGACGGCGATCTGGCGGCACAAGCTGCTGGACGGCGCCTACAACGTCCGCGCGTCCGGCATTTTCCAGCAGGACCCTGACGCCTTCCTGGGCGCCCCGTACGGGTCCGGCAACCAGAGGTTCCGCGGCTCGCTGGAGAGCAACGGCCAGTTCCACATCAACGAGAAGTGGCGCCTTGGCTGGGACGTGACGGTGCTGAGCGACCGCTGGTTCCTGCAGGACTACCGGCTCAACGGCCAGGTGCTGAGCTCGACCTACTTCAAGGAAGCCATCTCCACCGTCTACCTGACCGGCCAGGCGGACCGGGGCTATTTCGACCTGCGCGGCTACAAGTTCCAGGGCCTGTCGAGCGCCGACCTCGAGGCGCAGCAGCCTCTCGTGGCGCCGCTGCTCGACTACAACAAGACATTCGATCTCTCCCCCAGCCGCACCGCCGGCATCGGCGGGCAGGTGGAGGTGGACTTCAACTTCACCAACATCGCCCGCGAACTCGCCTCCTTCGAGGCCATCGGCGGACGGCGTCTCGACCGCGCCTACCAGCTCTACGACGTCTGCGAGACCACGGCGGGCGTGCGCACGTACAACCGCGACTCCTGCCTCATCCGCGGCATGGGCGGCAATTACACGCGCGCCACCGCGAACCTCTCGTGGAAGCGCAAGTTCATCGATCCGATCGGACAGGTGTGGACGCCGTTCGCGTTCGCGCACGTCAACGGCGCGTGGATGAACCTGAACTTCAACCAGACGGCGTTCTTCGGCGCCCCGGGTTGCGACCCCCTCGTTCCCGGCCAGCCCTGCTCCGTGTTGCGCAACGCCGACCAGAGCAACTTCTTCGGCAACATCGACCAGAATTTCCTGGGCCAGATCACGCCGGGCGTAGGCCTTGAATACCGCTATCCGCTGATCGCCTATTCGCACAACGTGACGCACGTGCTCGAACCCATCGTGCAGGTGATCTCGCGCCCCGCCACCACCCGCAACCGCTCGCTGGTCAACGAGGACGCGCAGAGCCTGGTGTTCGACGACACCAACCTGTTCGAATGGTCGAAGTATTCCGGCTATGACCGTTTCGAGGGCGGCACGCGCACCAACATGGGCCTGCAGTATAGCGCCGTCTTCGCCAAGGGCGGCTACGCCAACCTTTTGGTCGGCCAGTCCACCCAGTTGCTCGGACCCAACTCCTACGCCAACCCGGACGTGGCCAACGTCGGCCTTGGGTCAGGCCTCGACACGCGCCGTTCCGACTATGTGGCGCGCGCGGCGTTCGCCCCGAACTCGACTTACAGCTTCATCGCCAAGGGGCGCTTCGATCCCACCGACTTCTCGATGCGCCGCCTCGACCTGATCGCGAACGCCAACTTCGGCACCGTGGAGGCGGCCCTCCAGTATGCGCGGTACGAGGCGCAGCCGCTCATCGGCTACGACAAGCGCCGCGAAGGCTTCGTGGCCAGCGCCAAGTACAAGGTGAACGAGAACGTCTTCCTGACCGGCAACGTCATCACCGACATGTCGCGGCACCTCTACACGGCCGTGAACGGCGATCCGCTGAAGCGCGCCCCGCTGTTCTCTGTCGCAGGACTTGGGATCGGCGCCGGATACACGGACGAATGCACGACGGTCGCTGTACAATATACGTCGATTCTGCAAAACAATAACGCGAACTCGCAGACTCGGAACCAGACCCTGACCCTCCAGCTGCAGTTGCGCACGCTGGGCGACACGCGCCTGCGCTCCAGCCTTGGCGAAATCCGCGTGCAGGATGGCTTGACGGCCAGCTCGGCGCGCTGACCAGCGCTCCCAGGAGAAGATGCCGTGACAGGTAGAAGCGTTTTCAATCCCGCCGCCCTCGCGCTCGGCGCCCTGCTCGCCGTGGGCGCCGTCACGGCGCAGCCCACGCCCGTGCGGGCGCAGGCCATCGTGGCGACGGTCAACGACAGCCCGGTGACCAATTACGACCTTGAGCAGCGCATGAAGCTGCTGCGCGTCCTGCGCCAGAACGCGTCCCGCGACGCGGCGCTGGAAAGCATCGTCGAGGACCGCCTCAAGCTCTCGGAAATCAACAAGTACGGCCTGAAGCCGAGCGACCAGGACGCCGCCGGCGAGATCGCCCGCATCGCGGCCGAAAAGAAGATCCCGCCGCAATCGCTGGGCGGCGCCATGCAGGCGGCCAAGGTGGACACCAAGCACTGGCAGGAGCACGGGCGCGCGCAGGTGGGCTGGCGCGGGCTGGTGAGCGCGCTCAACAAGAACGTGGGCGTCAGCGAAACCGAAGTGCGCGAGGAACTGACCAAGCGCGGCGGCAAGAAGAACACCAACGAGTACCGCATGCGCCAGGTGATCCTGGTGGTGCCCCGCTCGGCCGGCGCGGGCGCTCTTGAGGCGCGCATGCGCGAGGCGGAGGGCCTGCGCACCCGCTTCACCGATTGCGACAACGGCCTGCGCCTTGCGCGCGCCCTGAAGGACGTCGCCGTGAAGGAGCAGATGTCGCGCAGCGCCGCGAGCCTCTCGGACGAACTCGCCAACGTGCTGGAGCGCACGCCCGTCGGACGCCTCACGCCGCCCCAGCGCGGCGCCACGGGCGTTGAGATGCTCGCCATCTGCGGCAAGGGCGCAGAGGGCAGCGACGGCGCCGCGGCGCAGGAAATCCGGCAGTCCCTGCTCGCCAAGAAGCTTGAGGGCGACGGCGAGAAGCTGTACCAGCCCCTGCGCAAGCGGGCCGTGATCGTTCGCCGGTAAGCCCATGACCGCGCGCGCGCCGACGCCCTGGTCGCACGACCTTCCGCTGGCGCTCTCGCAGGGCGACCCCTCGGGCATCGGTCCCGAGATCGCCCTGATGGCGTGGATGCGCCGCACGCCCGGCGACCGTCCGTTCTTCGTGCTTGGCGATCCCGACCACCTGCGGCGCGTCGCAGCCAGCATCGGGCTGAACGCGCCCGTCGCGGCCGTGGGGCCGCAGGACGCCGCGGGCGCGTTCGCGGCCGCGTTGCCCGTCGTGCCCCTGGCCAACAAGGTGGACGGGCGCCCGGGCGCGCCCTCGCCCGCCGACGCGGCCGCCACCATCGAGGCGATCGAGCGGGGCGTGTCGCTTGTGCGCGAAGGCCGCGCGCACGCGCTGGTCACGAATCCGATCTCGAAGGACAACCTCTACAAGGCGGGTTTCAAGCACCCCGGCCATACGGAGTTTCTCGGCGAACTCGCGCTGCGCGACTATGGCGTCGAGGCGCGCCCCGTCATGCTGCTGTGGTCGCCTCAGCTCGCCGTCGTGCCCGCCACGATCCACGTCGCGCTTTCGCGGGTGTTGAGCGACCTCACCGAAGACCTGCTGGTGGAGACCGGGCGCATCGTGGCGCGCGACCTCGCGAGCCGCTTCGGGATCGCCCAGCCGCGCCTCGCGTTCGCGGGGCTGAACCCCCATGCGGGCGAGAACGGCAGCATGGGCCGCGAAGACATCGACATCATAGCGCCCGCCGTCGCGCGCCTCGCCGCCGAGGGCGTCCTCGCGCGCGGCCCGCTGCCCGCCGACACCATGTTCCATGCGGCCGCGCGGGCGCGCTACGACGTCGCCATCTGCATGTATCACGACCAGGCGCTCATCCCGATCAAGACGCTGGCGTTCGACAGCGCCGTCAACGTGACGCTGGGCCTGCCCTTCATCCGCACCTCGCCGGACCATGGCACGGCCTATGACATCGCCGGCTCCGGCAAGGCCGATCCCGCGAGCCTCATCGCGGCGTTGCATCTCGCGGCGCGGCTGGCGAACGCGGACGCGGGCGCGTGAGTTCATCCGATACGGACGCTCTCGACGCCCTGCCGCCGCTGCGCGAGGTCGTGCGCCAGCACGATCTCATGCCAAAGAAAGCGCTGGGGCAGAACTTCCTTTTTGATTTGAACCTCACGGGCCGCATCGCCCGGGCCGCGGGCCCGCTGGCGGGCGTCACGGTCATCGAGGTGGGGCCGGGTCCTGGCGGGCTGACGCGGGCGCTGCTCGCGGCGGGCGTCCGCAAGGTCGTGGCCATCGAGCGCGACGAGCGATGCCTCGCGGCGCTGGCGGAGATCGCGGCTGCGTGTCCCGGCCGGCTGCACGTGGTGGCGGGCGACGCGCTGGAGACCGACTACGTCGCGCTGGCGCAGGAGCATGGCGCGGGCGGGCCCGTGCGGATCGTGGCCAACCTGCCCTACAACATCGCCACGCCGCTGTTGACCGGGTGGCTTGAGACCGGCGGCTGGCCGCCGTTCTGGGACAGGCTGGTGCTGATGTTCCAGCGCGAAGTCGCCGAGCGCATCGTGGCGACGCCCGCGACGCGCGCGGACTATGGGCGCCTGGGCGTCCTGTGCGGATGGCTGACTCAGGCGCGCATCCTGTTCGACGTGGCGCCCGAGGCGTTCACGCCGCCGCCGAAAGTCACGTCCTCCGTCGTCGAGCTCATTCCCCGCGCGGCGCCCCTGCCCTGCGACCGGCGCGCCCTCGCGCGCGTGACGCAGGCCGCCTTCGGCCAGCGCCGGAAGATGCTGCGACAATCCCTCAAGGGGCTCGGGGTCGATCCGGCGACGCTGCTCGACGCCGCCGGCCTCACGCCTACGGCCCGCGCCGAGGAGATCGATGTGCCGGGCTTCGTGGCGCTGGCGCAGGCCTTCAGCGACGCGTCTTCCTGAAGAGGCGCGCGCGGCCGGGGCGAAGCTGAACGAGTACACATTCGTTGTTTACAGGCGCCCGCGCAGCAAAAAGCCCCAACTTTCCCCAAATCGTCCAACGAAATCATCGTCCACGCCCCGATGCAGGCTTTCGCCCCGGGGCGGGAGGGCGATATAAGCAGGCTGTTAGTTAGTATCGGGGACAGCATGGCGGGCAGCGAACTCACGCTCGAGCTTTTTGCGCCCGGCGAGATCGAGGCGGAGGCGCGGTCCGACGTCACGCGCTGGAAGCTGAAGATCGCCGCGTCCTGGAAGGCCGCCGCCGAGGGCATTCTGCGCGTGTCCAAGGACCTTCACGAAGCCCGCGCGGCCCTTAACGCGCAGGACCGCCAGCACTGGACCGAATTGTCCCGGCAGCTTCACGACGAGCGCATCATCTCGGCGGCCATCCAGAAGAAACTGCTGGTTATCGGCGGCAAGTACCAGAACTTTCGCGACGTGGCCGCCTGCCTGCCTCCGCGCTACAACGCCATCTATCAACTCACCGACCTGAACCGCGCGCAGTTGCAAAGCCTCGCCAAAAGCGGACGGCTCACGCCGATGCTGGACGACCGCCAGATCGGCCGGTTGCTGGAAGACGAGGAGCCGGGCGGCGCGCCCGAGCGCGAAGACCTGCCCAGCATCGCGCTCTTTCGGCTGGTGCGCACCAGCCCGGAGCTGGACGACTCCGGAAAGGCCGAGTTGACGCGCATCGCGGCGCGGTTGCGCAAGCTCACGGGCCTGAAGCTCTATCTGACCGCCGAGGGCGCCAGGGTGCTGGGCGAGGACCGGGTTTCGATCGAAACCTGAACCGGCGCTAGAACGGCTCGTCCAGCAGCTTTGCGACGAAATCCGCGATGCCCGTCTCGCTGCGCGAGCGCTTGAGGCGTTCGGCCACGAGGATGGATTTCACCTCCACCAGCGCCTGCTGCACGTCCTCGTTGACGATGACGTAATCGTACATCGTCCAGCGGGCGATCTCGTTGCGCGAGTTCTCGAGCCGCTTGGCGATCACCTCCGGGGCGTCCTCCGCCCGGCGCTCCAGCCGCGAGCGCAATTCGCGCATGGAGGGCGGCAGGATGAAGATCGTCACCGTGTCGGACGCGGCTTTCGCCCGCACCTTCTGGGTGCCCTGGTAGTCGATGTCGAACAGCATGTCGCGGCCGCTGGCCAGCACCTGCTCCACCGGCCCGCGCGGGGTGCCGTAGTAATTGCCGTGGACCTCGGCCCATTCCAGCAGGTCGTCATGGGCGCGCAGCTTTTCGAAATCCTGCCGGGTCACGAAATTGTAGTGGATGCCCTCGAACTCGCTGCTGCGCCGGGGCCGCGTGGTCACCGAGATCGACAGGGTGAGATCCAGCTCGCGATCCTGCAACAGCGCGCGGGTGAGCGTGCTCTTGCCCGCCCCCGAGGGGGAGGACAGGATGAGCATGAAGCCGCGACGCCGGATGGAGTCCGGGCTTTCGCTGGGGGCGGCGTTGGGTTCGGTCATGCGGCGCTCGTCATTCGATGTTCTGGACCTGCTCGCGGAATTGCTCGACTTCGACGCGCAGCTCCATCCCGATGCGGGTCAGTTCCGCGTCGTTCGATTTCGCGCACAGGGTGTTGGATTCGCGCCCCAGCTCCTGGGCGAGGAAATCGAGCCGGCGGCCGACGGGCTTGCCGGACGCGACCAGCTCGCGCGCGGCCGCCACGTGGGCCTTCAGCCGGTCCAGCTCCTCGCGGATGTCGGCCTTGGCGGCGATGAGGATCGCTTCCTGATGCAGGCGCACGGGATCGAGCGCGCTTGAGGCGGCGGCGAGCGTGGCGATGGATTGCGCAAGGCGTTCGCGCACGGCCTCCGGCTTGCGGCCGGGGCACGCGTCGGCGGCTTCGGCCAGATGGGCCAAGGTGTCGAGGCGACGGGTCAGCACCTCCGCGAGCGCGGCGCCCTCGCTGGCCCGCATCGCCACAAGCGCCGTCGTCGCCTCGTCGAGGCTCGCGAGAGCGGCGGCGAACACCCGCGCCATCGTGTCCTCGTCGTCGACGCTGTCCACCACCTCGATCACGCCGCGCACGCTCAGCAGTCCGTCGAGGGAGGCGGGCTGGAGATTGGCGTCGAGCGGCACGCGGGCGATGGCGGCGCGCAGGGCGGCCAGCGCCGCCTCGTTCACGCGCACGTCCGGCGCGCCAGCGTCGCGCTGGGCCGTCAGGGTGGCGTAGCAGGCGCCGCGCGTGAGCCGGCCGGACAGGCGCGCGCGCACCTCCTGCTCGATGGAATCGAAGCCCGCGGGCACGCGCAGCCGCAGGTCGAGGCCCTTGGCGTTCACGGTCTTGATTTCCCACGCAAGCCGCCACGGGGCCGCGACGGCCTGCGAGCGGGCGAAGCCCGTCATGCTGTGCAGGGTCATGCCAGTGCGCCCGTGCTGCTCATGCTGCCTATGCCGCTCCAGATGGAATCATGCGACGGCGCGCGCGGCGCCGGGGCGCGCACCATAGGTCGCGGGCGCGAAGCGCTCAATCCTCACGCGGCGGAAGGGAGCGCAGATTTTCGTGAAAATGGGCGGGACGATGCGCTAGCGGAACGCGGGAATGACCTGCGCGGCGTTGAGATCCCAGTTCTTGCTCAGCAGGGGGTCGCGCTCCGTCCCCTCTGAGGCGTCCAGGATGACGCGGCGCCCGGGCGCGGCCTCGGTGACGGCGGAGGCCGACATGACGCGGCGCTGCAACTCAGCCGGGAGCGGCTCGGGCGAGAGCGCGGAGCCGAACTTCGCCGCCTTGGCGGCCATCTCGGCCCGGCGCTTGTCGGAAACCGGAACCACCGAGAGGTCCACCGCCGGTTCGGACGCGTCCGCCATGTCCACCGGACCGTCGAGCAGGTTCGGACGGGCCTCGCCGGGCGGGCGGAATTCGAGGCCGAGCTGATCGACCGTAGGCCCGAACTTGAAGGAGGCGAACGCCGTGACGCCCGCAGGCGGGCGCAGGCTGGGGGGCGCGGGCTTTGCGAGCGCGACCGCGATGGCCTGCGCGGCCTTGTCGCGCGCCCGTTCGGGGGTCTCGCGCTTGAGGGCTTTGCGCGCCTTGGCGTCCAGCTTTGCGCCGGGGGCCTCGTCAAGGGCGAGGTCCGGCAGCGGATCTGCGCCCAGCGGGCTAAGGGTCGCGAGAGACCCCGGGGCGGCGACGACGTCGAGCCGCGGCAAGCCGCCATACACCGGGTCGGTCAGCAGGTCGCCGCGGCGCTGCGGAGGCTTGCGCGCAGGGTCGGCGACCGGCGAGGGAGCGGGCGCGGGCGTCAGGTCGTCAAGCGGCGCGGCGCGGTCCACGTCTCCGGCCGCCGGGGCGCCGCCCGCCCCCGTGGCGGCCTTCGCCTTGGCGTCGCGCTCGATCTCCCGCCAGCGGGCGACGTTGCGGTTATGCTGTTCGAGGTTTTCGGCGAAGACGTGCCCGCCCGTGCCGTCGGCCACGAAATAAAGGTCCTTCGTGCGCGAGGGGTTGGCCACCGCCTCCAGGGCGGCGCGGCCCGGGTTGGCGATGGGGCCCGGCGGCAGGCCCTCGATCACGTAAGTGTTGTACGGGGAGGGCTTGGTGATTTCCGCGCGCTGGATCGGGCGGCCCAGCGTGCCCTTGCCGCCCACGATGCCGTAGACGATCGTCGGATCCGATTGCAGGCGCATGCGGCGGTTCAGCCGGTTCTGGAACACGGAGGCGACGCGGGTGCGTTCGTCCGCCCGGCCCGTCTCCTTCTCCACGATGGACGCCAGCGTCACCAGCTCGAACTTGGAGTGGATCGGCAAGTTTGGCGCGCGCCGCGCCCAGATCTGGTCCACGACCTTGTTCTGGTCCTGCTGCATCTTGCGGATGAGTTCGTTGCGCGTCATGCCGCGCGGCACCCGGTAGGTCTCCGGCAGGATCGAGCCTTCCCGGGGCTGCTCGCGCACGTCCCCCGTCAGTACGTCCACTTCCATGAGCCGCTGGACGATCTGCTCGCTGGTGAGGCCTTCGGGGATGGTCACGGAATGCAGAAGCTGCCGGCCGGACACGAGCGTGTCCATCACGTCGCGCAGGCTCGCTTCCTTCTTGAACAGGTACTCGCCCGCTTTCACGCTGGACCAGCGCCCCTCCGCCCACAGGGCCGCCTTGAGCAGCGTCGGACGGTCGATGACGCCCGCCTGCCCCAATTGGTCGATGATATCGACCACCTCGGTGCGCGGCGCGATGAACACCACCCGGTCCGCGTTCAGCGGGCCCGGCGCGTCGAGCTGGCGCTGGCTGGCGACGAGCACGCCGGCGGCGGCGAGCGCGAGCAGCATCAGCAAGGACAGGAAGCCGCTGAACGAGCTGAGGCCGCCACGGCGCCGACGCTTCGGCGGCTCGGGCGGCGGCGGCGGGGGCGCGGCGTCCGGATGCAGGGCTTCCTGCGGGCTGCGCATGGCGCGGCGCGAAAAGAAGCGGGCTGGAGGACGTTCCGGCGCCTCAAGGTTCGTATCGATGGAGTCGGACATTCCTCACTCTGACGTTCGGAGATCGACTCGATGGCCAACCAGCCTTCGACTTCCGCTGAACTGGAACGCCGGGACAAACACCCCGGCGCAATCTGGACGCGAACGCGCCAACCCTACCCTAACCTTCATTATGGCGAAATCTGGTTAACCCACAATCTTGAACGACTTCGGGCGATCGGCCAGCGCCGGACGGCGCGGATCAGCTCGCCCGCCGGAACACCAGCGAAGCGTTCGTGCCGCCGAACCCGAAGGAGTTCGACAGGACCGTGTTGATCTCGCGCTTGCGGGGCGTGTGCGGCACGAGGTCGATCACGGTCTGGACTGAAGGGTTGTCGAGGTTCAGCGTGGGCGGGGCCACGTTGTCGCGGATCGCCAGCAGCGAGAAGATCGCCTCCACCGCGCCCGCCGCCCCCAGAAGGTGGCCGATGGCGGACTTGGTGGACGACATGGAGACCGTGGCGGCCGCATTGCCGACCACGCGCTGCACGGCGCCAAGCTCGATCTCGTCGCCCAGCGGGGTCGAGGTGCCGTGGGCGTTGATGTAATCGAGGTCGGAGGCCGACACGCCCGCGCGCTTGATGGCCGCGCTCATGCAGCGGAAGGCGCCGTCGCCGTCCTCCGCCGGGGCGGTGATGTGGTAGGCGTCGCCCGACATGCCGTAGCCGATAAGTTCGCCGTAGATCTTGGCGCCGCGCGCCTTGGCGTGTTCGTATTCCTCCAGCACGACGCAGCCGGCGCCCTCGCCCATGACGAAGCCGTCGCGGTCCTTGTCGTAGGGGCGCGAGCCCTTTTGGGGCGCGTCGTTGAAACCTGTGGATAGCGCGCGGCAGGCGGCGAAGCCCGCCATGCCAAGCCGGTTGACGGCCGACTCGGCGCCGCCCGCGACCATCACGTCCGCATCGCCCAGCGCGATGAGGCGGCCCGCGTCGCCCAGCGCATGGGCGCCGGTGGAGCACGCGGTCACGACGGAATGATTCGGGCCCTTCAGCCCGTGCATGATCGACACGTGGCCCGAGGCCAGGTTGATGAGGCGTCCGGGCACGAAGAAGGGCGAGAGGCGGCGCGGGCCGCGCTCCTTCAGCACCAGGGAGGCCTCGTAGATGCCCCCAAGGCCGCCGATGCCGGAGCCGATCAGCACGCCGGTGGAATTCTGTTCGTCGGGCGTCTTGGGCGCCCAGCCCGCGTCGGCCAGCGCCTGCGTGGCAGCGCTCACCGCGAAGATGATGAAATCATCGACCTTGCGCTGCTCCTTGGGCTCCATCCAGGCGTCGGCGTTCCAAGTGCCGGCGGAACCGTCGCCGCGGGGAACCTGGCAGGCGATCTGGCAGGGAAGGTCCGAAACTTCGAAATTCTCGATGCGGCCAGCGCCGCTTTGGCCCGCGAGAAGCCTGGACCAGGTCTCCTCGGCCGACCCCGCCAGCGGGGAGACCATGCCGATTCCGGTGACGACAACCCTTCTCACGCGCATTCTCCAGTCATGTGCCCCGACTTCGTCACGCAGACGCCGCGCGCCGTGTAAGGACTAAAGGCGCCAGCCCTAATTGCAACGCGCCAATTTTGGAGGCCAACGCCCCAGACGCGCCGAGGGCCGGAAATCCGGCCCTCAACCTCGCACGCGGGGCGACGCCCGCGATTCAATGTCATGCGGAGGACTGTGCGGCTCAGGCCGCGGAAGCCTTCTCGAGGAACTTCACGGCGTCGCCGACGGTCGTGATGGTCTCGGCCGAATCGTCCGGAATCTCCACGCCGAACTCTTCTTCGAACGCCATCACCAGCTCAACGGTGTCGAGCGAGTCGGCGCCGAGGTCGTCGATGAAATTGGCGCCTTCGACGACCTTGTCGGCGTCAACGCCGAGATGTTCAATAACGATCTTCTTAACCCGCTCGGCCACATCGCTCATCTTGATTTTCCCTGTTACCGTCGATCGTGAGCCGACCGGGCGATTGGACCGGGCGCCTCAATGCGCCCCGCCAGACCGCCTGCGGCGACCCCCAAACTCACAATCCCAATGTCCGAGGGACCGGATCGGATTCGCCAGGATCGCCCCGGCGCATCTCTCGCTTCCAGTACCCGCTTCCCCTGCAGATTTCGCGCCTCGTAGCATACTTCAGAATTGATGGCGAGAGGCGAGGCCGCCGGGAGAGTGGCTTGGGAACCTTCTCAGATCATCGCCATTCCGCCGTTCACGTGCAAGGTCTGTCCGGTGACGTATCCGGCCTCGCGGCTCGCAAGGTAGACCACGGCTGCGGCCACGTCCGCGCCCTCGCCCAGCCGGCCGGCTGGAATCGTGCCCATGATGGCCTCTTTCTGCTTCTCATTCAGCGCGTCCGTCATGGGGCTGGCGATGAAGCCGGGCGCCACGCAGTTCACGGTGATGTTGCGGCTGGCGACTTCCGCCGCCAGCGACTTCGACATGCCGATCATGCCGGCCTTGGAGGCGGCGTAATTGCCCTGGCCGGGGTTGCCGGTGACGCCCACGATGGACGTGATGGAGACGATGCGGCCGAAGCGGCGCTTCATCATGCCCCGCATGCAGGCCCGCGACAGGCGGAACGCCGACGTGAGGTTCACCGCCAGCACCTGGTCCCAGTCCTCGTCCTTCATGCGCATGAACAGGCCGTCGCGGGTGATGCCCGCGTTGTTCACGAGAATGTCGAGCTGCCCCATGGCCTTCTCGGCGTGGGGCACCAGCGCCTCAACCTGATCCTTGTCGCCAAGGTTGCAGGGCACGATGTGCACGCGCTCGCCCAGCTCGCCCGCCAGCTCCTCCAGCGCCTGCGCGCGGGTGCCCGACAGAGTCACCACGGCGCCGCGCTCATGCAGGGAACGGGCGATGGCGCCCCCCAGCCCGCCGGTGGCGCCGGTCACGAGGGCGGTCAGGCCAGTAAGGTCAAACATGTGCGTCTCCAAGGTGATAGAGGCAAAAGTCGCTAAAACGATTCAGCGCGTCACGCCTTCGCGCGCTGCTTGAAGAGCTCCACGTCGGCGGGCGCCCCGACGGGGGTGCCCGTGGCGTCGGAGACGATGCGCTTCACGAGGCCGGACAGCACCTTGCCTGCGCCAAGTTCATAGAATGAATCAACGCCGTTCGCGGCCATCCAGGCGATGGACTCGGCCCAGCGCACGGTGCCGGTCACCTGCTCCACGAGCCGTGCGCGGATCTCCTCGGGGTCGTCGATGGCCACCGCGAGCACGTTGGCCACAAGCGGCGCCTTGGGCTTGCGGATCGTCACACTGGCCAGCGCCTGCGCCATCGCCTCCGCGGCGGGCTGCATCAGGGCGCAATGGAAGGGCGCCGACACGGGCAGCAGGATGCCGCGCTTGGCGCCGCGCGCCTTGGCGATCTCGATGGCGCGGTCCACGGCCGCCTTGGCGCCGGAGGCCACCACCTGGCCGCCGCCGTTGTCGTTGGCGATCTGGCACACGAGGCCGGTTTCGGCCGCGGCCTCAGCGCACGCCTCGCGGGCCGACTCAAGGTCGAGCCCCAGCAGGGCCGCCATAGCGCCCTCGCCCACCGGCACGGCCTTCTGCATGGCGTCGCCGCGCAAGCGCAGCAGGCGGGCCGTGTCGCCCAGCGTGAACGCCCCGGCGGCGGCGAGCGCGGAATATTCGCCCAGCGAATGCCCGGCGACGAACGCCGCCTCCGTGGCCAGATCCAGCCCCGCCTCCGCCTCCAGCACGCGCACGACCGCGAGGCTGACGGCCATCAGGGCGGGCTGGGCGTTGGAGGTGAGCGTCAACTCGGCCTCCGGGCCCTCGAACATGAGTCCGGAGAGGTTCTGCCCCAGGGCGTCGTCCACTTCGGCGTAGACGGCGCGAGCCGCCGGAAAGGCGTCCGCGAGCGCCTTGCCCATGCCGACCGCCTGGGAGCCCTGCCCCGGAAAGATGAACGCGCGCGCCATGACCTTATCCCCGCCTGAAATCGGGGCTGCGAGTCGCACCCGCGCGCAGGGGTGTCAAGTGCGCGGCCCCAAGGGTGTGCACAGCCCGCCCGGCCGGTTGCACGCGCCATGACAGGCGGACCACCATTGTTTAACCCGGTCGCAACGCGCGATTCGCCCGCCCGGCAGAGGACGACACCATGGCCACCATCCCCGGCAAGAGCTGCGGCTCCTGCACCATGTGCTGCAAGGTGCTGGTCATCGACCATTTCAAGAAGGACGCCGGAATCCTCTGCCAGCATTGCGCCAACAAGACCGGCTGCACCATCTACGAGACCCGCCCGGACGTGTGCCGGGACTACGAGTGCGACTGGATGATGGAGCGCTCCATGGGTCCGCTCCTGCGGCCGGACCGCACGAACGTCATCCTGCAGGAAGACGCGGACTCCGACGAGTACCAGGCCGTGGTGGACCCCTCGACGCCAATGGCGTGGCGCACCAACGCGCTGGTGTTCAAGTTCCTCGTCAGCAAGGCGAAGGAGGGCCGCACGGTGGTCGCCAAGTCGGGCCTGAAGTCATGGCGCATCTTCGACAACGGACAATACGCGCCATGGACGTGAGGCGGCGCCGGGCCAAAAAGAAAACCCGGCCGAGTTGAACGCAACGTGGCCGGGCGGGTTCAGGCGGCCTCGATGAAGTTGAGGGGGAGGACCTCTCACCGCAGCGTTGCGATCGTAGCCGAGTCGCCGCCTCATTTCGAGGCGGCGAATTAGGCTTTTAGTCAAAGACTTGGACGCTGCCGCAGCGTCACCCTTTCGCCCTCAGGGGATGATGACCGTGGAGCCGGTCGTCTCCCGGCCCTCCAGGGTCTTGTGCGCCTCGACGATCTGGTCGAGCCGGAAGGTGCGGTTCACGGGGATTTTCACCTTGCCGGACGACACCACGGCGAACAGGTCCGCCGCCATGGCGTCGAGGTCCTCGCGCTTGGCGATGTAGGTGTAGAGCGTGGGGCGCGTGCAGAAGAGCGAACCTTTCTGGCTGAGCAGGGTGAGGTTGAACGCCTCCACCTGGCCCGAGGCCGACCCGTAGGACACGAACATGCCGAGCGGGCGGATGCAGTCGAGCGAGCCCGCGAAGGTGGCCTTGCCGACGCCGTCGTAGACCACGTCGCAGAGCTTTCCGCCGGTGATCTCCTTCACGCGCGCGGCGAAATCCTCCTGGTTGTAGAGGATGACATGATGGGCGCCCGCCGCCCTGGCGATCTCCGCCTTCTCGGGCGAGCCCGCCGTGCCGATCACGGTCGCGCCCAGCGCGGCGCCCCATTGGCAGAGCAATTGCCCCACGCCGCCCGCCGCCGCATGCACCAGAATCGTGTCGCCCGCCTTCACCGGGAAGGTGCGGCGCAGCAGGTATTGGGCCGTGAGGCCCTTCAGCATCATCCCGGCGGCCATCTCGTAGGTGATGGCGTCAGGCAGCTTCACCAGCAGGCGCGCCTCGATCAGGCGCTCTTCGGCGTAGGAGCCGAGGGTGGACGTGTAGCCGACGCGGTCGCCGACCTTGAACCCCTGCACGTCGGGACCAAGCTCCACGATCTCGCCCGCGCCCTCGTTGCCCAGCACGAAGGGGGTCTGGGCCTTGTAGGCGCCGGCGCGGAAATAGGTGTCGATGAAGTTCAGCCCGATGGCGTGGTTGCGCACCCGCACCTGCCCGGCGCCCGGCGCGCCCACCGGCACGTCCTCGATGCGCATCACCTCCGGCCCGCCGGTTTCGTGAATGACGACTGCCTTGACCATGATCCGCCCTCTCCTGCCTGCGCCCGGAAACCCGAATGCGCTTCTTTGCGCCAGCGCATAGCTTACCCGTTGCGATGGCGCCACGGTGGGTTTGTAATTCACCGACTCTGCGCTTTGAGTCGCAGCAGGCCAATATAGCCCAATGACCGACGCCGCCAGCCTCCGCGCCCCCGCGCCCCGCCCTGCCCGGCCCAGCGCCGGGTTCGCCGACATGTTCACCCCGAAGCTCGTCACCGTGCTGCGGGAGGGCTACACGCTGGCGCACCTGAAGGCGGACGCGCTGGCGGGCCTCACGGTCGCCATCGTCGCCCTGCCGCTCTCCATGGCAATCGCCATCGGCTCGGGCGCGAAGCCCGAGCACGGGCTCATCGCAGCGGTGGTCGGGGGCTTCCTCGTGTCGGCCCTCGGGGGCAGCCGGTTCCAGATCGGCGGTCCGGCGGGCGCCTTCATCGTGCTGGTGGCGGCCACCATCGAAAAGCACGGCTACCAAGGCTTTCTCGCCGCGACCATCATGGCGGGCCTGGTGCTGCTGGCCATCGGCTACATGCGGCTGGGCACGTACATCAAGTATATCCCGCACTCGGTGACGGTGGGCTTCACGGCGGGCATCGGGGTCATCATCTTCTCGGGCGAGATCAAGGATTTCCTCGGGCTGACGCTGGCCCAGGAGCCCGGGCCGCTGTTGCAGAAAATCCCGGCGCTCTGGGGCGCGCTGGGCACGATCAACTGGCCGGCGGCGGTGGTGGGGATGGCGAGCCTCGCGGTCATCCTCGTGTTGCGCCGCATCGCGCCGCGCTTTCCCGGCATGCTGGCCGCCGTGGCGCTGGGCGCGGCGCTGACCTTTGCGCTGGGGCTGCCCATCGAGACCATCGGGAGCAAGTTCGGCGGCATTCCGCGCAGCCTGCCGGCCCCAGGCCTGCCGGACGTGGGCTTTGCGGCGCTGGCGGACCTGATCCCGGCCGCCATCGCCATCGCGCTTCTGGGCGGCATCGAATCGCTTCTCTCGGCCGTGGTGGCGGACGGCATGACCGGGCGGCGGCATCGCTCCAATTGCGAGCTTGTGGCGCAGGGCTGGGCCAACATCGGCAGCGCCCTCTTCGGCGGCATGTGCGTCACCGGCACCATCGCGCGCACCGCCACCAACGTGCGGGCCAACGGCCACGGGCCAGTCTCGGGCATGCTGCACGCGGTCTTCCTGCTGAGCTTCATGTTGCTCGCGGCGCCACTGGCGTCCTGGATCCCGCTGGCGTCGCTGGCCGCCGTGCTGGCCATCGTGGCGTGGAACATGGTGGAGCACGCGCATATCGCCGCCATCGTGCGGGCGGACCGGGGCGAGGCCGCCGTGCTGTTCGCCACCTTCGCGCTCACCGTGCTGCGCGACCTCACCGAGGGCATCGCGGTCGGCGTCGTGATGGGCGCCATCCTGTTCATGCACCGCATGGCGCAGATGGTGGAAGTGACCGCCCACCAGCCGCTGATCGAGACCGACCAGCCCGACTCGATCGACGGGCGCGGGCCCTATGAGGGGATGGAGCGAGACGTCATCGTCTACCGCATCGCGGGACCGTTCTTCTTCGGCGCGGCGAGCCAGATCGCGGCGGTGATCGAGCAGATCGATACGCCGCCGCGCGCCTACGTCCTCGACCTCTCGCGCGTGCCGCTGGCGGACGAGACCGGCGCGCAGACGCTGATGTCGTTCGCCAGAAAGGCGCGCAAGAGCGGCGCGCAGGTGTTCGTGGCGGGCGCGTCGCGGACCGTAGTGCGCACCCTGCTGCGGGCGGGGCTGACCCGCCACATGGTGAAATACGCGCGCTCGGTGGAGGACGCCCGCAAGCGCGTGGCGCGCGCGCCCGCCGCCGCTTAAGGAGCCGGCTTGAGCCCCCGGCGCGTCAGCCAGGGCAGCGCCAGAAAGTAAGCGGCGGAGGCCAGCAGGCCCGCGCGGGCAATACCGCTCTGGGTCATTCCGCTCGCCAGCGCCAGCGCGGCGCTGGCCGCCCACAGCCCCAACGCCGCGAGTGTGACGGCGCGAAGCCGCGTCACCCGCATGGGATGCACGAATACAATGGGGGCGAACATGGCCGCGATGGCCGCCACGATCAACGCCGCGCAGGCCCAGGCGGGCGGCGCGAACACGATGAGATAAAAGACCAGCACGTTCCACAACGCCGGAAAGCCCCGGAACCAGTGGTCCGCGGTTTTCATGCGCGCGTCGCCGAAGTAGATCGCCGAACTCGCCGCGATGGCGAGCGCCAGCGGGGTGTCGAGCCATGCGGGGGCCAGGTCCGAGCGCAGGAACGCCACCGCGGGCACGATCACGTAGGTGAGGTAATCCACGACGTAGTCGAGGATGTCGCCGTCGATGTGCGGCAGCCGCTCCTTGACCCTGAGGGCGCGGGCGAAGGACCCGTCGATCCCGTCCACCGCCAACGCCGCCGCCAGCCATGCGAAGCACGCCACGAAGTCGCGCTCGAACGCCCGCTCGAGCGCCATGAGGCCGAGCGCCGCGCCCGACGCCGTGAAGGCGTGCACCGCCCAGGCTCCCCAGATCGCGCTCCGCTTCGACATCGCCCCTCGCGTGGTGACTTGAACGCGCTACGCTACCACGGACGCTCCGGCGGCCCACACGGATTGCCGCTTACGCTCTTGCCGCCCCTTTGGGGCACGCGCATAAAGGCTCACGTTCGAGGAAAAGCCATGAGTCTTCCCCTGTCCGCGCGGCTGCGCGCCCCCATCGACGCGCGCTGGGCGGCCATGCCGCTGATTGCGCGCGGGGTCACGCTCGTGTCGCTGGGCTCCTTCGGCCTCGTGCTCATGGCCGCCCTTGCGAAATACCTCGGCCAGAGGCTGCCGCCGTTCGAGATCCTGTTCTTCCGCTCCGCGGTCGGGTTCATCTGCGCCCTGTGGGTGTTTCGCGCGGACCTGATGGAGCCGCTGCGCACGAAGCGTCCGGGCGCGCATTTCTTCCGCGGGCTGGTCGGGGCTGGCGGCAACGCCTGCTTCTTCTGGACCATCACGCACATGATGCTGGCGGATTCGCTGGCTCTGCAATTCTCGCGGCCGCTCTGGATGATTCCGCTGGCGCTGTGCTTCCTGTCGGAGGTCGTGGGCTTCCGCCGGGTCGCGGTGGCGGTGGTGGGCTTCGCGGGCATCCTGCTGTACGCTCGCCCCTTCACGGAGGGGTTCGACCCGAACGCCATCGTGGGCGCGTTCGGCGGGCTGTTCGCCGCCCTGGTGATGCTTGCGATCAAGAACCTGCAAACGAGCGAATCCACGCGCGTCATCATGTTCTACTACGCCTTCTGGAACGCGTTCTTCGCCGCGCTTCCGGCGGCTTTCACGTGGATCGCCCCAACGGGCCATGAACTGGCTCTGCTGGCGCTCATCGGCGTCACCGGGATGGGCGGGCAAGCTCTCATCACCCACGGGCTGAGCATGGGCGACGCCACGGCGCTGGCGCCACTGGACTACGCCCGCGTGATCTACGCCGCCGTGCTCGGCTGGCTGCTGTTCGGCGAAACGCCCGGCCCCTGGAGCTTCGCCGGCATGGGGCTCATCATGGCCGCGTCACTGTATCTGGTCGTCACGGAACGCCGGCGAAAGCCGGTTCCGGGCGCGCCCGCCAAGGCCTGAAAAGCGCCGTGGAAAGCGCAGCGACCGGAACGTTCACGAATAGTTCTCCCCTTGCGTCAGCGGGGGTTACGCGCTTTGTTCTCTGTGTGTTCGGCAATCAGACGCGTGCGGTCTTCGTGACCCTGACAAGAACCTCCTCCTGTCGTAGCGTTCGCTCAAGGTTTCGCTTGAGGCCGCCCCAGAATGCTGCGTCGTAGGCGTCCGCCATCACCTCGAGCACGACGATCCGGTCCTCCTCCACCCTTCCGTCGTCGGCCGCCCAGAAGCCGCGCGCGGGCGCCCGCTCAAAGGCCGTGACGCCCCCGAAGCGTTCGGTCAGCGTGCGCCTCAATTCCTCGAGGCTCGGCGGGGGATCGCCAAGGGGCACGAAGATTTCGATGAGCCAGGCCTCCCGCAGGGCGTCCGCGCTCACCCCGGCTCGCCGTAATGCGCGTCCACCCGGCCGGCGAACTGGGGATCCGCAAAGGGGTCTTCGCTGGCGGAATAGCGCGGCGCGGTCATCAGGCGCTGGTCGTCGGCGCTAACCACGTAGCCGCCCACCTTCGGGTCGTACTTCAGGGCCTTCCAGGGGAGCGGATGGTGGGTTCCGCCCAGTCCCAGGAAGCCGCCGCACAGCATGACCGCGTAGGCCACCTGCCCGGTGTACTTGTCGAGCATGAGGTTATGGATGGTTCCCAGCTCCTCGCCGGCCGCATTGTAGACCGGCGCGCCCTCCACCTTGTTGGAGGCGATGAGGCGCACCGTTTCCTCCACCGCCACGCCCTCTCCGGAGGGGTCCAGCTCCATGGAGCCCGCTTCGCGCAGGCGGTGTTCATTGGGATCGACGGGCAATTGCGTCGGCATGGTTCAGCTCCTGTGTCGCAGGCAGAACGAGCGCCGCGCGGGAGCGGTTCCGGCGGCTTATTTTCGCGCGGGGCCGAACCGGGGCCCCGGCGGCGCATTGGTCCTGCGATGAGCGCCCTCGCTGAGCCGCAGACCGACCGGACCGCCGCCCCGCGCCTTGCAGGCGTGCTGGAGACCTGCCTGTACGCGGACGACCTCGCCCGCACGCAGGCCTTCTATGAGGACGTGATGGGCCTGACGCCCATCCATTCGGACGCGCGGATGCGGGCGTACGACATCGGCGGGCGCGGCGTGCTGCTGCTGTTCCGACGCGGCGAATCCCTGCGCGTCATCGAGACGCCCGGCGGCATGATCCCGCCCCATGACGGCGCGGGGCCGCTGCACGTCGCCTTCTCGGTGGCCGCCGAGGACCTGCCAGCGTGGGAGCGGCGCCTGGCGCTCCACAACGTGGAGATCGAGGCGCGCGCGACATGGCCGCGCGGCGGCGTCAGCGTCTATTTCCGCGATCCGGACGGGCACCTGCTCGAACTCGCCACCCCGGGGCTCTGGCGCGGCTATTGAGGGGGAACGCCCGTGGGCGCGCCGCGTTGACCGCACACACACGGAGGCCTTTCCCCATGGCGACAGAGACGCGCATTCCCGCCAACGCGGCGATCCCCACCGCCGAATCCGACCTCGGCCCCTATCATCCGCGCGCGTCGGGCCACAGCTACGATCCCGAGATGGAGGACGACGGCGGCCTGATGGAGACCGCCGCCGAGCGCGGCCGCAGGCTGGCGGCGCAGGGCGCGGACTACGCCGAGGACGCCTGGCGCTCCGGCCGGCGCTACATGGACGAAGGCCAGCGGCAGGTCTCGCGCTGGGCGCACGACAATCCCACGCAGCTCTGGGTGGCGATCGCCGCCGTGAGCGCGTTCGCCCTGTGGATGGCCTACCGGCCCGTCACCCAGGCGATCTCCCGCGCGGGCTTCGATCCCTCGCGCTACCGCTACCCCTCCCCGCGCCCCCGCCGCCCCGGCCGCACGGACGCGGGCCGCGAAAGCGAAACCGCCGCGAGTTCGCCAAGGCCGTCCGACAGCGCGATTTGATCGCCGTAAGCTGGAGCGCAAATCGTTCTCCCGCGCGCGGGAGAACGTGGCATCGCGTCAGCAAGGGTCGGATCGGGGAGATTCCAGACGTGGCGCTTCACCAGCTACGCCCTCATCCGTCACGCCTGCGGCGCGACACCTTCTCCCGTGAGCGGGAGAAGAACAAGGGGCGGCTTGCCCATTGCATCGACCCTGAAACCGCGTATAAAGCGCGCTTCGCAGCTCCGGCCGGGGGCTGAACGGAAGGTCGTGCGCCCCTGTGGGCGAGCGGCAGAGGGGCGACCCTCGTCTTCCCGTGTCTCCGCCTTCGATTAGCGTTCCGTCGAGCCTTTCTCCGGGCTCGGAGGGCTCCGCGCCGGGGTTATCGCGAGTTTAGAGAAAGGCAGATCCAATGGCTCTCTACGAGCACATTTATCTTGCCCGTCAGGACGTGACCGCCCAGCAGGTGGAAACGATGACGGAGCAATTCAAAGGCGTCATCGAAGCTGGCGGCGGCAAGATCGGCAAGATCGAGTACTGGGGCGTGAAGACGCTCGCGTACCGCATCAAGAAGAACCGCAAGGCGCACTTCACGCTCATCAACATCGACGCTCCCCCGGCCGCCATCACCGAGATGGAACGCCAGATGGGCATCAATGAAGACATCCTGCGCTTCATGACGATCCGCATGGAAGAGCTGGAGGAAGGTCCCTCCGCCATGATGCGCAAGCGCGAAGACAGCGACCGTGACGACCGCGGCGAGCGCCGTGGGCCGCGCGGCGACCGGGGCGACCGCCCTGACCGTCCCCGCCGTCCCCGTGATGACGCCAGCGAAGGAGCGTACTAATGGCTTCCGCACCCCGCCGCCCCTTCTTCCGTCGCCGCAAGACCTGCCCGTTCACGGGCCCGAACGCGCCGAAGATCGACTTCAAGGACACGCGCCTGCTGTCGCGTTACATCTCCGAGCGCGGCAAGATCGTGCCCTCGCGCATCACGGCGGTTTCCGCCAAAAAGCAGCGTGAACTGGCCCAGGCCATCAAGCGCGCGCGCTTCATGGGCCTGCTGCCCTACGTGATCCGCTAAGCTATTCGTCTCCCCGCCTCCGGGCGGGGAGACGTCCCCGTTTATCTCCGCCGCCCGGATGGTCCGGCGCGGTCAGGCTGGAGCGGACCCCGATCCCCTCCTAACCGCTCGAAAGGCGGGACACCCAGGCGATGCTGCAGAACGTTTCCATTGCGATCGGCGCCGGACTGGCCGCCGCCCTGCTGTTCTTCATTCCGGTGAAGGGCACGGCGTTCGCGATGACGCTCGCGCTGTTTTCTGCCCTCCCCTTGATGATCGCCGGGCTGGCCTTCAGCCCCGCCGCCGCGCTGATCGGCGCCGTGGCCGGCACGCTCGCGCTGTTCGTCGGCCTCATGGCTTTCGCGGACGTCGAGGCCTTTCCGGCCTTCGTCTTCGCAGGCTTTTTCGCCGCCACCGCCGCCCTCCCGGCCTGGCAGCTCACCCGGCTCGCCTGGCTGGGCCGCCCGCCGCGCGAAGGAGAGACGCCCGCCCCTGACGGCCTGGTGTGGTATCCCATCGGCCGGCTCGTGGGCTGGATGGTCGGCATGTCCGCCGCCGCCGCCATCGTGGGCCTCCTGATCGCCGTGGCGCGCTGGGGCTCGTTCGAGGCGTTCCTCACCGAATCCGTCCGCCGCATCGTGCCCGTGATCGAGGCCGTGTTCGGCGGCAAGGACAGCCCCCTGCCCGGCAACGTCGCGCCGGAAGACCTCGCGCGCACCTTCATCATGGCGACGCCCGCCGTCATGGCCGCCTGGACGGTCGCCTGCATGGCGCTCAATCTGTGGCTCGCCGGGCGCATCGCGCTGGTGTCCAAGAGCCTGCGCCGCCCGTGGCTCGACCTGCCCGAACACTTCGACCTGCCCCGCGCCATGGGGCCCATCCTGGCGGCGTCCCTCGCGTTGTGCCTGCTGGACGGCCTGCCGCGCGCCATCGGCGCCGCGATCGCGGCCAGCATCGGCGCCGTGCTGGCCATGAAGGGGCTCGCCAGCGTCCACGTCGCGACCCGCCCGCTGGCGACGCGCACCCTCGTTCTCTCGGCAGTCTACATGGTGCTGCTGGTTCTCTTCCCGCTGCCCCTGCCGGTTTTCGCCGCCATGGGCCTGTCGGCGATGTTCACCCCGCGCGTCCGGCCCCCGGTCGCGCCCACCAACCCGAAAACCTGAAAGAGGAGACTAGTCATGGAAGTCATTTTGCTGGAGCGCGTTCCCAAGCTCGGCCAGATGGGCGAAAAAGTGAAGGTGAAGGACGGGTTCGCCCGCAACTTCCTGCTGCCGCGCGGCAAGGCGCTGCGCGCCACCGAGTCCAACCGCAAGCGCTTCGACGACCAGCGCGCGCAGCTTGAGGCCCGCAACCTCGAGCTGAAGGCTGAGGCCGAGAAGGTCCACGCCACGCTCGACGGCCAGACCTACGTGATCATCCGCCAGGCGGGCGAAACCGGCCAGCTCTACGGGTCGGTCTCCACCCGCGACATCGCCGAGGCGGTCACCGCCGGCGGCGTCTCGGTCAACCGCAACCAGATCCCGCTCACCACCCCCATCAAGGCCATCGGCCTGCATGCGGTGCTGGTGCAGCTGCATCCGGAAGTGGAAGCCACGGTGACGATCAACGTCGCCCGCTCCACCCAGGAAGCCGAGCGCCAGTTCAAGGGCGAAGAGCTCTCGACGCGCGAAGAGACCTCGATGGACGACCTCGGCCTCGAAATCGGCGCTGCGCTGGCCGAATCCGACGGCAGCCTCGGCGACCGCTAAGCCGCCAGGTTTCCAACGCGTCAGGACGCCCGCGAGAAATCGCGGGCGTTTTGATTCGCGGGTCCTTGCGGGCCCGCGCCGCCGCACATGATTCGCCTTGCGCAACAGGCGCGTGGACACTGCACAGGCTCGGCTATGGCTTTGACGCGGCTTGCGAAAGGTCGTCAAGCGAGAGGAATTCGACCCTGTGTATAATGGGGCCGGATTGCGGCGGGACGCATTCATTAACCGATCCGACATTTCCGCCACTCGGCGCCACGCGCGGCGCATGGCAAACCCCGTTCTGCGCCGGCCAGGCATGGGCTATCGTTGCCTGCCTTGAGTCGTCGTGACACGTCTCCCCAAAGACCAGCTCCGCTGGTCCCGAACGTCTTGCGCACTGGATCAAAATGGCCGCCGTCGAACAAATCGCCAGCAGGTTCGCTCTTCTGCCCAACCCGGCGGATCAGCCCGCCTATCGCCTCGCGCCGCACAACATCGAGGCGGAGCAGGCGCTGCTGGGCGCCATTCTCGTCAACAACGACGCCTTCGACCGCGTGTCCGACTTCCTGCGCGCCGAGCACTTCCACGAAGAGATCCACCGCCGCGTGTTCGAGGTCGGCGGGCAGTTGATCCGCGCCGGCAAGATCGCCTCGCCGGTGACGTTGAAGACCTTCCTGGGCGAACACGATCTGGGCGGCATGACGGTGCCGCAATACCTCGCGCGCCTTGCGGCGGAAGCCACCACGGTCATCAACGCGGAGGACTACGGTCGGTCCATCTACGACCTCGCGGTGCGGCGAAACCTCATCGGCATCGGCGAGGAGATCGTCAACACCGCCTATGATTCGCCCGTCGACCTCAACCCGCGCGCGCAGATCGAGGAAGCCGAGCGCCGGCTTTACGAGATCGCCGAACAGGGCCGCTACGACGGCGGTTTCCAGTCCTTCTCGCAAGCGCTGACGACGGCCATCGACACAGCTGCGCGCGCCTATGAACGCGACGGCAAGCTGTCGGGCATCAGCACCGGCATGACCGACCTCGACGCGAAGTTGGGCGGCCTGCAACAGTCCGATCTTGTCATCGTCGCCGGCCGCCCGGGCATGGGCAAGACGGCGCTGGCCACCAACATCGCCTTCAACATCGCCAAGGCGTATGAGTACGAAGTGCGCCCAGACGGCGTGCACGTGCCCAAGAACGGCGGCATCGTGGGCTTCTTCTCGCTGGAAATGTCCGCCGAGCAGCTCGCCACGCGTATCATCGCCGAGCAATCGGGCGTGCCGTCCTACAAGATCCGCCGCGGCGACATCCAGGACCACGAGTTCCACCGCATCTCGGAAGCGGCGCGCGAGATGCAGCAGATCCCGTTCTACATCGACCAGACCGGCGGCATCTCCATCGCGCAGCTGGTGGCGCGCGCGCGGCGCCTGAAGCGCCAGAAGGGCCTCGACGTGCTGGTGGTGGACTATCTCCAGTTGTTGTCGGGCTCCAAATCCGCGGGCTCTAACCGCGTGCAGGAGCTCACTGAAATCACCACGGGCCTGAAAGCTCTGGCCAAGGAGCTCAGCGCGCCGGTGATCGCGCTGTCGCAGCTTTCGCGCCAGGTGGAATCGCGCGACGACAAGCGCCCGCAACTCTCGGACCTGCGCGAATCCGGCTCCATCGAGCAGGACGCCGACGTGGTGATGTTCGTGTATCGCGAAGAGTACTACATCAAGAACAAGCAGCCGCGCGAAGGCACCGAGGAGTTCACCAACTGGCTGGCCGAGATGGAGCGCGCGCACGGGCGCGCGGAGGTCATCATCGGCAAGCAGCGCCACGGCCCCACGGGCACGGTGGACCTCCAGTTCGATGCGGAAGTGACGCGCTTCTCCAATCTAGCGCGCGAGGACGCGCTGCCGGAGCGGATGTAAAATGCCTGCGCCGCAAGCCTTTCCGCGAGACGCCATCGCGCCGGAGCAGGCGCAGGCCATCCTCACCATCGACCTTGCGGCGCTGGTCGACAACTGGCGCGCCATGGCGGCCCGCACGGCCCCGGCGGAATGCGCCGCCGTCGTCAAAGCGGACGCTTATGGAATCGGACTTGAGCCTGCCGCGAAGGCGCTCGCGGCGGCGGGCTGCGCCACGTACTTCGTCGCCCACGCCAGCGAAGCCGCCCGCGCCCGCGCCGCGCTGTCGGCGTTCGCGCATGCGCGCGTCTATGCGTTGAACGGCATCGCCTGGGGGGCGGCCGGCGCCGCCGCGCTGCTGGCGTGCGCCGCAAGGCCCGTCATCGGCTCGCTGGCGGAATGGGAGACCTGGCTGCGTTGCGCGCCCGGCGCTCCGGCGGCGCTGCATGTGGACACCGGCATGAACCGGCTGGGCATGAGCCTTGACGAGGCGGCGCAGGTCGCCGCGGACCCCAACGCCGGCGCGGTCGATCTCGTGATGAGCCATTTTGCGTCCTCGGAGGTCGCGGACGAACCGCTCAACGCGGCGCAAATCGCGCTTTTCGAGCGGGCGCGCGCGTTGTTCCCACGGGCGCGGGCGAGCATGAGCAATTCGTCGGGCGTGTTCCTGAGCGCGCGGCCGCATTACGACCTCGCGCGCGCGGGCTACGCGCTCTATGGCGGAAACCCCACGCCCGCAGCGCCAAACCCCATGCGGCCCGTGGTGCGCCTGCAAGCGCCCATCCTGCAGGTGCGCCGCGTGGAGGCGATGGCGAGCGTCGGCTACAACGCGACATGGCACGCGCCCGGGCCCCGCACGCTGGCGACGATCGGCGTCGGCTACGCGGACGGGATTCCCCGCGCTGCGTCGGGCGTCGACGGCAGGCCCGGCGGCGAAGCGATGCTGGCCGGCGTGCGCTGCCCGTTCGTCGGCCGCGTGTCGATGGACCTGATCGTGCTCGACGTCACTCAGGCGCCGCAGGATGCGGCCGCCCCCGGCGCGCTGGTGGAACTGCTGGGCCACGAGATCGGCGTGGACGATCTGGCGGCCCGCGCAGGCTCCATCGGGTATGAGATCCTGACCGCCCTGGGGCGCAGGTATTGCCGGGTGTATCTGGGCGCGTAGGCCGCCGGCCGCCTTCTCCCGCCGCGCGGGAGAAGGACGATCGCGACGCAGCCCCCGGCCTAAAGATCCTTGATCTTCGGCATCACTTGCGTGCGGAACAATTGCAGCGAGCGGTGCGCGTCCGCCGCCGACATCGTGCCGAAGAACAGGTAGGTGATGAGATAATTGACGCCGGTGAAGCCCACCTGCTTGGTGATCTCGCGCACCACGGTCTCGGGCGAACCGGCGATGACCATGCCCATGTCGCGCCAGCTCTCGAAGCTTTCGCCGCGATGCACATTGGTGCGATTGGTGAACTCGCTTGAGCCGTTGAGCTTGCGGATCCAGTTGAGCGAACCCGCGTGGTGCTCCAGAGCGGGCTTGGCGATGCGCACGGCTTCCGCGTCGGTGTCCGCCACGACGATGTGGCGCATCATGCCGATGGCCGCGCCGCCTGCGAAGTCAGCCTTCGGCTGCGCAGCGCCGCCGCGCTTGGCGAGCGCGGCGCGGTACGCGTCGATGTTGGTCTTGGCGCGCTCGGGCGGGCCGTTCGTGGTGAAGTGCATGCCCTGCTCGCCGGCCCAGATGGAGCCTTCCTCGTTC
The DNA here is from genome assembly GCA_028290405.1 of Hyphomicrobiales bacterium. Taxonomy (GTDB): domain Bacteria; phylum Pseudomonadota; class Alphaproteobacteria; order Rhizobiales; family Beijerinckiaceae; genus Terripilifer. The sequence continues at coordinate 20,799 of JAQGJX010000089.1, read as the reverse complement.
GAGGAACCGTACCAGAACGCCGGCCACGGCTGCTGCAACGGGCGCAGCGGCATCGGCACGTTCTTGTACTGGTAGCGCTCGCTTTCGTAGCTGAACGTCTCGTTGCCCAGGGCGGCCTTCAGGCACTCGTAGGCGTCCTTGAAGATGTCGCGCGAATCCTCGTGCTTGATCTTGTGGTAGGCGAGCTCGAACGGCGACACGCCGCGTCCCACGCCGCACTCGAAACGGCCCCGGCTGAGGTGGTCCAGCATGCAGATTTCTTCCGCCAGTCGCAGCGGCGAATAGAGCGGCAGCAGGTAGACCAGCGGCCCGAAGCGCAGGCGCTTGGTGGCGCGCGCCACCGCCGCAAGCCACACGCCCGGGACCGGAATGGTGTTCAGCGGCGAGCAATGGTGTTCGGCGACGTGCAGGCCGTAGAAGCCCGCGTCGTCCGCCGCCACGGCGAACTCGAGCCGCTCGTCGAACTGGGTCGACAAAGGCCTGTCCGGGCTGCGCTCGAGATGGTCGAATAATCCGATCTGCATTGCTTCCTCGCCTGATCATACGCCGCGGAGCCTCTGCGCGGGGCCCCTTCTGGCTCGTGTGTAGCCGGAAAAGCGAGGGTTGAACAACCTGCCCGGCGAGGGTGCGCGAAAGGGCTTGCCAGCGGGGTTTGTTCCGGTAATGTTCTCAACATCGAGATTCGACGAGGAGGCGCGCATGTCCGGCCCGGATTCAGTCAACCACAGCGTCATTCCGTGCGCGGAGCGTTTCTCCCGCCGCCTGCCGCCGCCCCGCAGCTTTTCGGAGGCCACCGCCTCCATCCAGGCGGCGCTGGACGAATTGCGCGCCGCAGAGGCGGCGCTCGACACCCAGCTGGCGGACCTGCGGGCCTATATCCGCGTCGGCGCCGACGCGCGCCTGTGCGCCTGATCCGATGACCAAGGCGCGCGCCTCCTACGTTTGCCAGAATTGCGGCGCCGTCGCCCAGAAGTGGCAGGGCAAGTGCGAAAGCTGCGGCGAGTGGAACTCCATGACGGAGGAAGCCAGCTCGTCGGGCATCGGCGCGCGCGCGGTGCGGGGAGCCGGCAAGGGCCGCGTCTTCGCGCTCGAGTCGCTCCAGGGCGCCAACAAGGAAGCGCCGCGCATCCTGTCGGGCATCGGCGAGCTGGACCGGGTGACGGGCGGCGGGTTCGTGCCGGGCTCGGTCATCCTCATCGGCGGCGAGCCGGGCATCGGCAAATCGTCGCTGCTCATCCAGGCCTGCGCGCGCCTGGCGTTGCTGGGCCGCCGGGTGGCCTACATCTCGGGCGAAGAGGCGGTGGCGCAGGTGCGCCTGCGCGCCGCGCGGCTTGGGCTGTCGGACGCGCCCGTGGAGCTGGCGGCGGAAACCAGCGTCGAGGACATCGTCGCCACCCTTCAGCGCGGCCCCTGCCCGTCCCTGGTGGTGATCGATTCGATCCAGACCATGTGGACCGACATGGCGGAGGCCGCGCCTGGCACGGTGACGCAGGTGCGCAGCTCCGCGCAGGCGCTGATCCGCTACGCCAAGACCACGGGCGCGTGCGTCATCATGGTGGGCCACGTGACGAAGGACGGCCAGATCGCCGGTCCCCGCGTCGTGGAGCACATGGTGGACGCGGTCGTCTCCTTCGAGGGGGACGGCGCGCATCATTTCCGCATCCTGCGCGCGGTGAAGAACCGCTTCGGGCCGACGGACGAGATCGGCGTCTTCGAAATGACCGGCGCGGGCCTGAGCGAAGTCGGCAACCCGTCCGCCCTGTTCCTGTCGGGCCGGGACGCCTCCGCGCCCGGCGCGGCCGTGTTCGCCGGCATGGAGGGCACTCGCCCCATGCTGGTGGAGATCCAGGCCCTCGTGGCCCCGACGTCGCTGGGCACGCCCCGCCGGGCGGTCGTCGGCTGGGATCCCTCGCGCCTCTCCATGGTGCTGGCGGTGCTGGAGGCCCATGGCGGCCTCAGGCTCGGGCAGCACGACATCTACCTCAACGTGGCGGGCGGCCTGCGCATCGACGAGCCGGCGGCGGACCTGGCGGCCGCGGCCGCTCTCGTGTCCTCGCTCACCGGCGCGGTCCTGCCGGGCGACGGCGTCTATTTCGGCGAAATCGGCCTGTCGGGCGCCGTGCGCCCGGTCGCCCACGGCGGGCAGCGACTGAAGGAAGCGGCCAAGCTGGGATTCAGCGCCGCCGTCGCGCCGCCCGGCTCGCTGGAGGGCCAGGAGAAAGGACCGCTGGCGGTGGCGACCTGCGCCCATATCGCCCAGCTCGTGGCCGAGATCGCCGCGCGCTCGCGGCCGCGCGGGGACAGCGGGCGAGACAGGGACGATGGACGAGACAGGGACGAACGCGGCGCGCAAAGGGGCGAGCCCCGCGGCCGCAGGCCCGCCTTGGCCGGCGCTGACAGGGAGTAATGCTTTCCGGGGGCGCCGGTTTGTGAACGGCGGGGTGACGCTCGGACGTCACGTATGTATAAGACCCACGCGCGACTCGTTTATTGATTTGCCCTGAGCGGCGCACGCAGCATCCTCATTCCTTCGCCCCCAGTGCGGAATCCCGTTCGATGCCCTCTTATCTCGACCTTGGTCTTATCGCTGTCGTGCTCGTTTCGGGCCTGCTTTCGATGTTGCGGGGCTTCACCCGCGAGGTTCTCGCCATCGCCTCCTGGGCGGCTGCGGCGTTCGCGGCGTTCTACTTCCATCCGCTGCTGCTGCCCTACATCAAGCCGCACATCGCAAAGGATTCGATCGCTCTGGGCGTGGCCATCGGGGCCGTGTTCCTCGTGACGCTGGTGCTCGTATCGCTCATCACGGTGCGGATCTCGGACGCGATCCTCGATTCGAAAGTGGGCGCGCTCGACCGCTCGCTGGGCTTCGTCTTCGGCGCCGCACGCGGGGTGCTCTTGTGCGTGGTGGCCTTCCTGTTCTTCAACTGGCTGGTGCCGGACAAGACGCAGCCAGAGTGGGTGAAGACCGCCAAGACCCGGCCCTGGCTGGCGGATGGCGGCGAATACCTGAAATCGGTCCTGCCGGACGATCCGCTGAACGCGTTCCAGGAACGCATGAAGCGCGGCCGCGAGGACGAGACCCCGCCGGACGGCGAGTCCGACGGGCGCGCCGCCCCCGCCCCGCCCGCGCGCCGCTGACGTTCGCCCGGCCCGCGCGCCGAGGCGGCTTGGCTCGCCGCGATCATGGCAGGTGTGCGCAACCGCGTGAATGCGTATGAAGATCCTTGTGTTTATTGGGGGTCCTGCGACAAAGCGGATAGCCTGACAAATGGGCCCTGCGGGTTTATGTAGTGCTGGAAGTCGCCTTCCCCGCGAGGCGCGCCCCCAGCCTCAGACTGAAGTGACCAGGAGTAAGCCATGGCGCACGTGACCGGCTCTGACGTGTTCTTGGCGGACCAGGAGTCCAGCCGAAACGACGATTGGGATCTGGACGGCGACAGGCTGCGCGAGGAGTGCGGCGTCTTCGGGATCTTCGGCCATCCGGACGCCGCCGCCATCACGGCGCTTGGCCTTCATGCGCTCCAGCATCGCGGCCAGGAGGCGGCGGGCATCTGCACCTTCGACGGACGGCGCTTTTCGTCCGAGCGGCGCATGGGCCTCGTGAGCGAGCATTTCTCCCAGCGCGCCACGATCGAGCGCCTGCCGGGGTCGGCCGCCGTCGGGCACGTGCGCTATTCGACCACCGGCGAGACCATCCTGCGCAACGTGCAGCCGCTCTTCGCCGAACTCGACAGCGGCGGCTTCGCGGTCGCCCACAACGGCAACCTCACCAACGCTCTGTCGATCCGCCGCGAGCTGATCCGCGACGGCGCCATCTACCAGTCCACGTCCGACACCGAGGTGATCCTGCATCTGGTCGCCCGCAGCCGCCGCTCGCGCATCCTTGAGCGCTTCATCGAGGCGGTGCGGCAGATCGAGGGCGCCTATTCGCTCGTCGCGCTCACCAACAAGAAGCTGATCGGCGCTCGCGATCCGCTCGGCATCCGCCCGCTTGTGCTGGGCGAACTCGACGGCCGCTACATTCTCGCGTCGGAGACCTGCGCGCTCGACATCATCGGCGCCCGCTTCGTGCGCGACGTGGAGAACGGCGAGGTCGTGGTGATCTCGGACGAAGGGCTGGAGAGCCACAAGCCCTTCCCGCCGCAGCCCATGCGCCCGTGCATCTTCGAATACATCTATTTCGCACGTCCCGATTCCATCGTGCATGGCCGGTCGGTCTACGACGTGCGCCGCAAGATGGGCGCGCAGCTGGCCCGCGAGGCGCATATCGACGCCGACGTGATCGTGCCGGTGCCCGATTCCGGCGTGCCCGCCGCCATCGGCTACGCGCAGGAATCGGGCGTGCCGTTCGAGCTTGGCATCATCCGCAACCACTACGTGGGCCGCACGTTCATCGAGCCGACCCAATCCATCCGCGAGCTTGGAGTGCGCCTCAAGCACAGCGCGAACCGCTGCGTGGTGAAAGACAAGCGCATCGTGCTGATCGACGATTCCATCGTGCGCGGCACTACGTCGGTGAAGATCGTGCAGATGATGCGCGACGCGGGCGCGAAAGAGGTGCATTTCCGCATCTCCTCCCCGCCTATCACGCACCCGGACTATTACGGCATCGACACGCCCCAGAAGGACAAGCTGCTCGCCGCGCAGATGTCCAAGGACGGGGTCATCGACCTTGAGGGCATGCGCAAATACATGGGCGCCGATTCGCTCGCGTTCCTCTCCGTCGATGGAATCTACCGCGCCATGGGCTACGAGGGGCGCGATCCGGTGCGGCCGCAGTTCACCGACCATTGCTTCACGGGGGATTACCCCACCTCGCTGACCGACATCGCCGGGCAGCCGACCCGGCAGCAGTTGTCGCTGCTGGCGGAAGCGGGTTAAGCACGCGCCACGCGAGGGGCGCTGAGGCCCGTCGCAGCGCCGGAGCCTGTCTATGTCCCTTCCCTTCGAGAACCGCATCGCCCTCGTGACGGGCGCCTCGCGCGGCATCGGCCGCGCCTGCGCGGTGGAGCTTGCGCGCCAGGGCGCGCACGTGATCGCGCTGGCGCGCACCCAGGGCGGGCTCGAGGCGCTGGACGACGAGATCCGCTCCATGGGCGGCGAAGCGACTCTCGTTCCGTGCGACCTGAAGGACTTCGCGGGCCTCGACCGGCTGGGTCTCGCCATTCACGAGCGCTGGGGCCGCCTGGACGTGCTGCTGGGCAACGGCGGCCTGCTCGGCCCCGTCACCCCGCTGGCCCATCTCGATCCGCCGCAATGGGACGAGGTGATGGCCGTCAACGTCACCGCCAATTACCGGCTCATCCGCTCGCTCGACCTTCCGTTGCGGACCTCGCCTGCCGGGCGCGCGGTGTTCATTACCTCGGGTTCTGGCAGCAAGGCGGACCTTGCGCCCTACATGGGCCCCTACGCGGTCTCCAAGAGCGCGCTTGATACGCTGGCCCGCACCTATGCGGCCGAGACCCGCAACACCTCCAGCGTGCGCGTGACGCTCGTTCGGCCCGGCCATGTGCGCACGCGCATGCGCGCCCAGTTGATGCCCGGGGAGGACCCGTTGAGCCTGCCGACGCCCGAGGAGATCGCGCCCCGGATCCTGGCCGCCTGCTCGGCCGACTGGACCGAAACCGGCAAGATCCTCGACGTCCCGACGGGCGCGATCCTGAGCTATCGCTCCCCGGCGTGACCTGCTGGCGAAGCGGCCTCACGCCGTTTTGCCGAAAAGCTCCCGGCCGATGAGCATGCGGCGGATCTCGCTTGTGCCGGCGCCGATCTCGTAGAGCTTGGCGTCCCGCAGCAGGCGCCCGACGGGATAATCGTTGGTGTAGCCGACGCCGCCGAGAAGCTGGATGGCGTCGAGCGCCGCCTTGGTCGCTTTCTCGGCCGCGTAGAGGATGGCGCCGGCTGCGTCCTCGCGCGTGGTGCGGCCCCGGTCGCACGCCTTGGCCACCGCATACACGTAGGCCCGGCAGGCGTTCAGGCCCACGTACATGTCGGCCACCTTGCCCTGCACGAGCTGGAACTCGCCGATAGCCTGGCCGAATTGCCGCCGCTCGTGCACGAAGGGCAGCACCACGTCGAGCGCCGCCTGCATGATGCCCAGCGGCCCCGCAGCGAGCACGGCGCGCTCGTAATCAAGTCCCGACATCAGCACGTTGACCCCGCGCCCCACCTCGCCGAGCACGTTGTGCGCCGGAACTTCGCAATCCTGGAACACCAGTTCGCACGTGTCGGACCCGCGCATGCCCAGCTTGTCGAGCTTGGGAGAGGCGGTGAAGCCCGCCATGCCCTTTTCGACGATGAAAGCCGTGATCCCGCGCGCGCCAGCTTCGAAGTCCGTCTTGGCGTAGACGATCAGCGTGTCGGCCACGGGCCCGTTGGTGATCCACATCTTCGCGCCGTTGAGCACGAAAGCGTCGCCCTGCGGCCGGGCGCGCGTGGTCATGGAGACCACGTCCGACCCCGCCCCCGCCTCCGACATGGCGAGGGCGCCGACGTGGTCGCCGCGCAGCAGCGCGGGCAGGTAACGCCGCTTCTGGGCGTCCGTGCCGTTGCGGCGGATCTGGTTCACGCAGAGGTTGGAGTGCGCGCCATAGCTCAGGCCGACGGAGGCGGACGCCCGGCTGATCTCCTCCATGACGATGCAATGTTCGAGATAGCCGAGCCCCGAGCCGCCGTACTCCTCCTCCACGGTCACGCCGTGCAGGCCCAGCTCGCCGAGCCTTGGCCAAAGGTCCCGCGGGAACGTGTTGGTGCGGTCGATCTCGGCGGCCCGCGGGGCGATCTCGTCCCGCGCGAAGGCGCGCGCCGTCTCGCGGATGAGATCGGCCGTCTCGCCGAGGTCGAAGTCGAACAGGAGCGGCGAGGTGGAGATCATGCGCGGCGCCTCCGTCTGGAGGACGCAGATTAGCGCAGATTTCGGCCGGGCAAAGGGGCTCCGGTCAGCGGCTCGCCAGCCAGGCGCTCCACTGGCCCGTGGTGCCGTGGAAGGCGTTCCGGTCCACCTTGCCGCGAATGCCGGGAATGCGCGCGTCGGACTGGTATTGCCAGAGGTGCCACTTGCGGCCGGGATACTTCACGTGCGGGGCGTACTTGGTGGAGCGCACCCACACCGGATAATCGCTGAACTCGTTCGGGTGCATGATCGACTCGTAGAAGTCGACCGTCACGTAGATCACCGGCTTCTTGCCGTAATGGCGCTCCATGTCGAGGAGCATTTCGCGCATCTGGGCGACCACTTCCTCGCGATGGAGGGTGCGCTTGCAGGTGCGCGAGGTGGGCGTCGCCTCCACGTCCAGCACGGGGGGCAGCGCGTCCGCCTCCACCGGCACGTTGCGCTTGAACCAGTTGATCTCCTCGTGGTGCGGGCGGCACCAGTACACGAAATGATAGGCCCCGCGCGGCACGCCGGCGGCCTTCGCGCCATTCCAGTTCTGCGCGAATTTTTCGTCGAGGTGGTCGGCGCCTTCGGTGGCCTTGATCCATGCGAACTTGATGCCCGAGGCCTTCACGGTCTGCCAGTCGATGTCGCCCTGATAACGCGACACGTCGATGCCGTGCACGGCGAAATCCGCCGGATGCATGCCGGTGAAATGCTCATTGCCCGCGCCGGGCTTGGCGGCTTCCCCACGTCCGTGGTCGATCATCGGTATTCCGCCGCCGCACGCCGAGAGGCCGAGAACGAGCAGGCAGGCCCCGGCAAGGCGGGAGACGAGGGCGAAAGGGTTTCCGGAGCGTTTCGACATCGGAGGGAAATTAGCCATGACCGGGTAACGACGCGTTAATGGAAAGGGTTAAGTCAATCCAAACCAGAGCGACGCGAAGCCCAGGAACGACAGATTGCCCACCACGTCCGTCACCGTGGTGACGAAGGGGCTGGAGGCGACCGCCGGGTCGGCGTCGAAACGCTCCAGCACCATGGGGATCAAAATGCCCCCCAGCGCGCCGCACACGAGGTTGGTCACCATGGCGAGCGTCATCATCAGGCCGAGGCCCGGCAGGCCGAACCACGCGCCCGCCACGACCCCGGTGATGAGGCCGAAGCCCAACCCGTTGATGAGCCCCACCATCACCTCGCGGCGCACGATGCGCCCGGCGTTGGACTGGGTGAGGTCGCGCGTGGCCAGCGCGCGCACGGCCACCGTCATGGTCTGGGTGGCGGCGTTGCCGCCCTGGCTGGCGACGATGGGAACGAGAACGGCCAGCGCCACCATTTTCTCGATCTGGCCTTCAAAGAGCGCGATCACCGAGGCCGCCGCGAAGGCGGTCACAAGGTTGACCATGAGCCAGAGGAAGCGGCTGCGGGCGATCCACCAGACGGAATCCGACAATTGCTCGCTGGCGCTCACGCCGCCGAGGGCCTTGATGTCCTCGTCGGCCTCCTGCTCGATCACGTCCACGATGTCGTCGATGGTGATCATGCCGACCAGCCGCTCGCCCTCGTCCACCACGGGCGTGGAGACGAGGTTGTAGCGCTCGAACAGGCGCGCGACCGCCTCCTGGTCGTCGTCCACATGGACGCGGTGGCGCTCGGTGTCCATGAGTTCGTCGAGCCGCTCGCTGCGCCGGGCGCGCAGCAGCTTGTCGAGGAAGACGTTGCCCAGGAAGCGGTAGCCGGGATCCACCACGAAGACGTCGAAGAACGTCTCCGGGGCGTCCTCGCTCAGCGCATCGTGGATATGGTCGAGCAACTGGCCGACGGTCCAGAAAGGCGGCGCTGTCACCATGCTGGTCTGCATGAGGCGCCCGGCGGAGCCCTCCTGGTAATCGAGGGAGCGGCGCAGCGCGACGCGCTCGATGGCGGGCAGCGCGTCCAGCACCTCGCGCCGCTCGTCCGCCGGAAGGTCCTCGAGAATCGTGAGCGCGTCGTCGTTTTCAAGCTCGTGGACGCCCTCCACGATGGTCTCGGTCGGCAATTCCTCGAGAATGTCCTCGCGGACGGAATCGTCGACCTCGGTGAGCGCCGCGAAGTCGAAATCGCGGCCCATCAGCTCCACGAGGCGGGGCCGCAGGTCGTGCTCCAGCGCCTCCAGCACGGCGCCAAGGTCGGACTCGTGCAGGTCGCCAAGCATGTCGAGCACGAAGGTGGAATCGCCCCGGCGAATGGCGTCCGCCGCCGTGTCGATGAACGCCCGCTGCACGTCGCCGTCGGCGTCGCGCAGTTCAAGGGCCGCAGGGGCCAGAAGTGGCTCGTTCGAAGCGGTCATGGGGGGCGGTCCGCAAGGCGATGCTTGACCCGCTTCTAGACGTAATCGGGCCCCGCGCAAGCCGGAACGTCAAGCGCGCAAAACAAAACGGCGCCCCGGAGGGCGCCGTGTTTGCTGAAGAAATCAACGCACCATCTCATGAATGAGAGTGGTGCGGCCAAGAGGACTCGAACCTCCACCCCTGTTACAGGACTAGCACCTCAAGCTAGCGCGTCTACCAATTCCGCCATGGCCGCATAGGGCTTCGGAAACCGGGCTTAAACCCCGCTCTCCGCGCCGTCGTCGCTCCTTGGAGCCCCCGAACGCCGGCGAGCGCTCGTCTAACAAATGGATGGGGCGGTGACAAGCGCGTGAACGCGCTTTCTGCCGACAAAGCTGAAGATAGCGGAATCCGCGCGGCGGATGTATGTGCTGTCCGGGCGGGCGCTCCAGCGCGCGCTCCACGCCCCTCGCCCCGGAACACGCCCGTGTCGAACCCTTCCAGCGACGCTTCCCCCCAGCGCGGCGCCCTCGCCAGCGCGATGGCGGCCCGCGAAGGCGCAGGCCCGGTGGAATGGTCGATCCGGGAGGGGCTCACGCCCTATGTGCAAGCCGTCGCCGCCATGGAGGCGCGGGCCGATTCGATTGCGCGCGGCGAGGCGCCCGAGTGCGTCTGGCTGATGGAGCACCCTGCCCTCTACACGGCGGGCACGTCCGCGCGGCCGGACGACCTGAAGGACGCGCGCTTTCCCGTGCACGCCACCGGACGGGGCGGACAATTCACCTACCACGGCCCGGGCCAGCGGGTCGCGTACGTGATGCTGGACCTGAAGCGGCGCCAGCCGGACGTGCGCGCCTTCGTGTGCGCGCTGGAGGACTGGATCATCGCCACGCTGGCGGGCTTCAACGTGCGCGGCGAGCGGCGCGAGGACCGCGTGGGCGTGTGGGTGCGGCGGCCCGAGAAGGGCGCGGGCGCGGAGGACAAGATCGCCGCAATCGGCATTCGCGTGCGCCGCTGGGTCACGTTCCACGGCGTGTCGCTGAACGTCGAGCCGGACCTGTCGCACTTTTCCGGCATCGTGCCGTGCGGCATCTCCGAGCGGCGCTATGGCGTCACCAGCCTCGTGGACCTTGGCTTGCCGGTGACGATGGCGGAAGCCGACAGCGTGCTGCGCGGCGCGTTCGAGCAGGTTTTCGGACCCACGCGGCCAGCGGGCTGAACCGCCGCCGTGCGCGCCGCGTTCTTTGCGGGCGAAGCCGCGAGCCCTTATATCTGAGGCTTCTTGCAGCCATTCCCCCGGAGCCTTTTCATGATGCGCAAAGCCGCCCTGGCCATTTTGCTGGCCTCCACCTCCATGGCTTTCGCGCAGACGAGCGCCCAGACCGCCCCGCCGGTGCGCGTGACGCCCACGGACCGCGCGCAGGTGCAGTATTCCTACGCGCCCGTGGTGAAGCGCGCGACGCCCGCGGTTGTGAACGTCTACGCGTCGCGTGCCGAGCGGCGCGCGGTGAACCCGCTGTTCGACGATCCCGTGTTCCGCCACTTCTTTGGACAGGGGCGCGGCGCCGAGACGGCGCGCTCGCTGGGCTCGGGCGTCATCGTGGACGCCACCGGCCTCGTGGTCACCAACAACCATGTCATCGAAGGCATGACGGAGGTGAAGGTGGCGCTGTCGGACCGGCGCGAGTTCGACGCCGACATCGTGCTGCGCGATCCGCGGACCGACCTCGCGGTGCTGCGCCTGCGCGGCGCGAAGGACTTCCCGCAACTTGAGACCGGCGATTCAGACGGGCTGGAGGTCGGCGACATCGTGCTGGCCATCGGCAACCCGTTCGGCGTGGGGCAGACGGTGACGCAGGGCATCGTGTCGGCGCTCGCGCGCACGCAAACGGGCATCAGCGACTACGGCTTCTTCATCCAGACCGACGCGGCCATCAACCCGGGCAATTCCGGCGGCGCGCTGGTGGACATGAACGGGCGCTTGGTGGGCATCAACTCCGCCATCTACTCGCGCTCGGGCGGCTCCGTCGGCATCGGTTTCGCCATTCCCGCCAGCATGGTGAAAGTGGTTGTGGCGAGCGCCAAGGGCGGCGCGCAGCAGGTGCGCCGGCCATGGGTGGGCGCCGCCATGCAGGCGGTCTCCAAGGAGATCGCGGACTCCATCGGCATGGACCGTCCGACGGGCGCGCTCGTCTCCGAGATCATTCCGCAAAGCCCGGCGGAGGCGGCGGGCCTGAAGCGCGGCGACGTGATCGTGTCGGTCGACAACGTCACGGTGACGGACCCCGAGGCGTTCGGCTTTCGCATGGGGACGCGGGAGTTGGGCGGCGCGGCGAGCCTTGGCGTGCTGCGCAACGGCAAGCCCGTGAGCCTTCAGGTGCGCCTGCAGGCCGCGCCGGAAACGCCGCCGCGCGAGGAGATCAAGCTGACGGGCCGCTCGCCGTTCGCGGGCGCGGTCGTGGCCAATTACTCGCCCGCGGTGGCGGAAGAGACTGGCGTCGAGGGCGTGCGCGAAGGCGTGGTCATCCTGTCGGTGGAGGACGGCACCAACGCGGCGTCGGTGAACCTGCAACGGGGCGACGTGGTGATGGCGGTGAACGACGACCGCATCTCGCGCACCAGGGACCTGCAGGCCGCGACGGCGAAACGCGCCATGTACTGGCGCCTGACGATCCGCCGCGCCGGCCAGGTCATCCAGACCGTGGTGGGCGGCTGACCGCCAACGAAAAGCGCCGCCCCGAAGGGCGGCGCGAGACGCGTCACGATGAGCGAAGGCCGCTCAGGCTGCTTTCTTGCGATTGTCCTGGCGCACGGGCTCGGGCGCCTTGGCGACCGGCTTTGCGGGCGCCGCCGCGGGCTTTGCAGGCGCCGCCGCAGGCTTGGCGGGCGCGGCCTTCACGGCCTTGGGCAGGCGGCGCTTCAACGAGCTCCAGAGCTTGCGCACTTCGTCGGCCGCATAGCCGGCCGGGTTGATCTCCGTCACGCCCCAGCCGTAGCGGGCCGCTTCCTGGAAGTCCACGCGCGAGCCTACCAGCGGCGTGATGATGCCGCCCATGGCCTCGAGCGCCTTGGCGCCGTCCTGCACGCGCGCGCTCTGCTGCGAGGGCGGGCACTGGTTGAGAAGGAACACGAACTCCTTCTTCAGCGACTTGAGCATCTGGCGCGTCGACTCGCTGGCCCACAGGTCGAACGCGTTCGGACGGGAGGGAATGATGCAAAGGTCAGCCGCCTTCATGGCGGCCTGCGACACGGCGGAATCGGAGCCGGGCGTGTCGATGATGACGAGGGTGACGCCGGACTTCGCCAGCGCGGCGATCGCGGCCGGCAGCTTGGCGGCGCTCACGGCCTCCACGGCGATGCTCTTGTCCTCGCGCAGCTTGTACCAGCGCAGCAGCGAAGCCTGCGGGTCCATGTCGATGACGAACACGCGTTCGCCGGCCTCATGCGCCGCCACCGCAAGCGATGAGGCTATCGTGCTTTTTCCTGAGCCGCCCTTTTGGGTGACAAGTGCTATCGTCCGCATTGTAGTGTCCCCTGATCCGGGCCGCCGCCGCAAGCCCACATTCCCTGGTCGAGCACGCAACACGAACTAAGCCCGATCCGTACTTCAGCTAAGTTGAAAAGCCGTTGAGTCGCAACAAAATTAACCATGCCCTAAGGTGTTTGTAACCCAAAAGGTCGAAGTGTGACTCGGAAGACTCACCATTCCGGGGGCCGCCGAGCGCGGCGCCGGCGCCTGCCGGGCGAGCCCATGAGTTGAAAAAGCCACTGCGCCGCAGGCCGAAACAGAAGATGCGCCATCATGTCCGATCTCTTCTCCGCCGCTGGTTTCGACAAGAGCGCGCCGCGTCCGCTGGCCGACAGGCTGCGGCCCGCGCGGCTGGCTGACGTTGCGGGACAGGATCATCTGCTCGGCGAGGACGGCGCGCTGACGCGGCTGATCGCCAGCGGATCGCTGGGCTCGCTGATCTTCTGGGGGCCGCCGGGCACCGGCAAGACCACGCTCGGCCGCCTGCTCGCCCATGAGACGAACCTCGAGTTCGTGCAGATATCAGCCATCTTTTCGGGCGTGGCGGACCTCAAGAAGGTGTTCGAGGAAGCGCGCAAGCGGCGCGCCATGGGGCGCGGCACGCTGCTGTTCGTGGACGAGATCCACAGGTTCAATCGCGCGCAGCAGGATTCCTTCCTGCCCGTGATGGAGGACGGCACGATCACGCTGATCGGCGCCACGACCGAGAACCCCTCCTTCGAACTCAACGCCGCGTTGCTCTCGCGCGCCCGCGTGATGACGTTCAGGGCGCTTGACGAAGAGGCCATCGAGAAACTGCTGGCGCGCGCCGAAGCGCTGGAAGGCAAGCCCCTGCCGCTGGACGCGGACGCCCGCGCTGCGCTGGTGCGCATGGCGGACGGCGACGGGCGCGCGGCGCTGACGCTGGCGGAGGAGATCTGGCGCGCGGCGAGGCCCGACGAAAGCTTCGACGTGGCGCGGCTCGCGGAGATCGTGCAGCGCCGCGCGCCCATCTACGACAAGGCCCAGGAGGGGCACTACAATCTCATCAGCGCGCTGCACAAGACCGTGCGCGGCTCGGACCCGGACGCGGCGCTGTATTATCTCGCGCGCATGCTGGACGCGGGCGAAGACCCGCTGTTCCTCGCGCGCCGCGTCGTGCGCATGGCGGTCGAGGACATCGGCATGGCGGACCCGCAGGCGCTCGTGATCGCGAACGCCGCCAAGGACGCCTACGACTTCCTTGGTTCGCCTGAAGGCGAACTCGCGCTGGCGCAGGCGGTGGTCTATGTCGCCACCGCGCCCAAATCGAACGCGGTCTATGTGGCCTGGAAGGGCGCTCAGCGCCTCGCCAAGGAGCACGGCTCCATCATGCCGCCCAAGACAATCCTCAACGCGCCCACCAAGCTGATGAAGCAGGAAGGCTACGGGGAGAACTACGTCTACGACCACGATGCGCCGGACGCCTTCTCGGGCCAGAACTACTGGCCCGACGCGCTGGGCCGTCAATCGCTCTACAAGCCCGTGGAGCGCGGCTTCGAGCGCGAGATCGGCAAGCGGCTCGACTACTGGGCGAAGCTGCGCAAGGAGCGCGGCGAGAGCTGACGTCGCCGCTCAGCCCTTCGGGGGCGGCGGCGGAGGCGCTGTGCTCTTCACGCTGTCGCGCGCAAGCTGGCGTTGCAGATAGCCCGACAGGTTCGCGGAACCGGCCAGCATCTGCTTGCTCTCGGGCAGCCGGTTGGCGACCGCCAGCATTGGAACGAGATAGATGTCCGCCAGGGTGAACGACGCCCCAGCGAGATAGCCGGCCTTGCCGATCTGCGCGTCCAGCACGCCGAGCAGCTTTTCAAGCGCCGGCAACGCGGCCGCCACCCGCTTGGGATCAGGGGCGCCGTCGGGCGTGCCGGGAAACAGATAGGCCAGCACATAGGCGCGCACGATGGCCGGATCGGCGGCCGTGATGGCGAACGACACCCATTGCTCGACCCCCGCCGCCTGCGCGGCGTCGCCGGGCACGAGCATCGGGCCCTCGAACGCGCGGTCCAGATAGGCGCAGATGGCGCGGCTCTCGAACAAAGACACGTCGCCATGGCGCATCACGGGGATCCTGCCCAGCGGATGAATGGCGTCCACCTCCGGAGTATGCGGGCGTGCGGGCCGGGAGACATGGGGAACGCCCTTTTCGGCGCACGCGATGCGCACGCTCCAGACGTAATTGCTGAGCGGCGAGCCGATGATTTCAACCTGAGCCAAGTGCGCGTCTCCCCGGAATTTGCGCCAAGATGGCCCGCCGCGCGGACCAACGCAATGGCGCAGGGGCCGCCCGGCGCTCTGGCGAGATGACGCGGGGGCCTGCTGCGTCTATAGAGAGCGCATGATCGCCTACCTCCTCATCTTCTTCGGCGCCGGTTTGGGCGGCATGGCGCGCCATGCGGTCAATCTTGGTTGCGCGCGCTGGTGCGGCCTCGAGTTTCCGTGGGGCACCGCCACGGTCAACGTCGCGGGCTCGTTCCTGATGGGGCTGATCGCAGGCTGGCTGGCGTTTCGCGCGGGCGAAGCGTGGACGCAGCACACGCGCCTGTTCCTCACCACCGGGGTTCTGGGCGGCTTTACGACCTTCTCGGCCTTTTCGCTCGACGCCATGCTCCTGTGGGAGCGTGGGCAGGCCATGCAGGCCGGCCTCTACGTCGCAGGCTCGGTCCTCCTTTCCATTCTCGCGCTCGCGGGCGCGCTGTCACTCATCCGAGGTCTCTCGTGAACCCCAACAAGCCCAAACGGTCCGGCAGGCCGGCGACCGGCAAGGCGACGTCCGCGCGCAAGCCCGACACCAAGAAATTCGCCGCCAAGAAACCCGCCGCCAAGCGCCCCGCCTTCAAGAAGCCGCGCCGCCCCGAGGCCGAGCAGGCGCCCGTGAAGGCGCCCGCCGCCGTCGAGCCCGCCCCGATCGCGCTGACGCCGGACGAGCAGGCGGCGGGCGTGGTGCAGACGCTCATCGTCACGCAGGACGAGGACGGAATGCGCCTCGACCGCTGGTTCCGGCGCCATTTCCCGGCGCTCGGCCTTTCGCACCTCAACAAGATCTGCCGCAAGGGCGAAGTGCGCCTCGAAGGCAAGCGCGTGGAAGGCTCCGACCGGATCGCGGCGGGCAACGCCGTGCGCGTGCCCCCGCTGAAGCTTGACGTCGCCTCGCCCGCCGTGAAGCGCCCGGTGGCCGGCTCCGCGCAGGACTCGGCCTTCATCCGCGAGATCACCCTGTTCGAAGACCGCAAGCTCATGGTCATCAACAAGCCGTGGGGCCTTGCCGTGCAGGGCGGCTCGGGCACCACCCGCCACATCGACGGCATCCTGCAGGGGATGGCGGAGGAGATGGGCGAGCGGCCCGTGCTGGTGCACCGGCTCGACCGCGACACCTCCGGCGTGCTGCTGATCGCCAAGACGCGGCGCATGGCGGCCGACCTTGGCGAAATCTTCCGCTCGCGGCAGGCGCGCAAAATCTACTGGGCCGTCGTAGAGGGCGTGCCCAAGCCCCCGCAGGGCCGCATCTCGCTGTTCCTCGCCAAGGGCGCCGCCATGGGCGACGACCGCGGCGCGCGCCGGCCCGCCTACGCGGGCGGCGGCGACCCGGAGAAGATGCGCATCGCCAAGCATGGCGAACATGACGCGCAGCACTCGCTCACCTATTACGCCACGGTGGACAAGGTCGCGCCGCGCCTCGCGTGGCTGTCCATGAAGCCCGTCACGGGCCGCACCCACCAGTTGCGCGCCCATGCGGAAGCCATCGGCCATCCCATCATCGGCGATCCGAAATACCACGGGAACATGGCGGCGAACGATCCGCGCCGCACGGACCCGTTGCGCGCCATTCCGGCCGGCGTGGAGAGCAAGCTGCACCTGCTGGCGCGCAGGCTCATCATTCCCAACCCGTCGGGCGGCACGCTGGACGTGGTCGCCCCCCTGCCCCCGCACATGAAGCGCACGTTCGACATGTTCGGCTTCGACATCGCCCAGTACGACCCCATCATGGACGCCCCGGAGGAATGATGACCACGACCCGCCTGCCGCCCCTGCCGGCCGACGCCTACACGCCCGAACAGAAGGCTGCGCACGACGATTTCGTCGCCACGCGCAAGGTGGGGTTCTCGGGCCCCTGGCACGTGTTCGTGCGCTCGCCGGAACTGCTGACGCGCGCGCAGCACATGGGCGAATACCTGCGCTACCGCTGCACGATCTCGGGCCGCCTGAGCGAATTCGCCATCCTGCTGGTGGCCCGCCACTGGACGCAGGATTTCGAATGGGGCGCGCACCGCAAGCACGCCCTGGCGGCGGGCGTCACGGAGGACACGATCGCGGCGATCCTCGACGGACGCAGGCCCACTGCGCTGACGCACGACGAGCAGATCGTATGGGACTTCGTGAGCGAAGCGCTGAACACGCGCCGGGTGAGCGACGCCACGTATGCGCGCGCCCTGGCGGCGTTCGACGAGAAGGGCGTAATCGATCTGTGCGGCATCGTCGGCTATTATCAATTGCTGGCGCTGACCATGAACGTCGCCCGCGTCGCGCCCCCGGCCGGCGAGACCGCCCTGCCGCGATTTCCCGAATGAGCGCTTGGGCGCAAAGCCGCAAGGCGTCGTGACATCATGAAGCTCGTCATTTTCGACGTCGACGGCACCATCGTCGACAGCCAGAACTACATTTGCGAAGCGGGACGGCGCGCGTTCATCGCGCACGACATGGCGCCGCCCTCGCGCGAGGCCATGCTGTCCATCGTCGGCCTGTCGCTGGTGACCGCGTTCGAGACGCTCGCACCCGACGGCCCGTGCGAAAGCATGGCGCAATCCTACAAGGACGCATGGCACGACATGCGCGGCGACCCGCGATGGGACGACCCGCTGTTTCCCGGCGCCCGCGAGACCATCGAGGCGCTGGCGGCGCGCGAGGACGTGCTGCTGGGCATCGCCACCGGCAAGTCGCGCAAGGGCGTGATGCAATTGTTCGAGAAGACCGGCTGGGAGAGGCACTTCTGCACCGTGCAGACGGCGGACGGCAATCCCTCCAAGCCCGCGCCCGGCATGGTGCTGGCGGCGATGGCGGAAACCGGCGCCGCGCCGCACGACACGGTGATGATCGGCGATTCCACCTACGACATCCTGATGGCGCGCGCGGCGGGCGTCGCGGCCATCGGCGTCGCGTGGGGCTATCACGCCCCGCAGGCGCTGCTGGACGCAGGCGCGCGCGAAATCGCGCAGGATTACGCCGCGCTCGCGGCCCTGCTCGACGCAGCGCCCGCAGGTGCTAGATAGAGCCCATGACCGACAAAGAGCCCATCGACCTCTCCGAAGCCCTGATCCCGAGCGCGGGCGAAAAAATCGACCCGCACGAACTCGCCCGCCGCGACCTGAAGAAAGCGCTCCCAAAGCGCTTCTACAAGCAAGCTGCGGTGGCCGAGGACAACGGCCGCTTCGCGCTGACGCTGGACGGGCGGCGCGCCCGCACGCCCGCCCGCCACGAACTCGCCGTGCCCTCGCGCGCCCTCGCCGAGCGGATCGCGGCGGAATGGGCGGCGCAGGCGGACGTGATCGACCCCGCCGCCATGCCGGTGACGCGCATCGTCAATTCGGCGCTCGACGGCGTGTCGCGCGAGATGGAGGCGGTGGCCGCCGAAATCGTGAAGTACGCGGGCTCCGACCTGTTGTGCTACCGCGCGGGCGACCCGCGCTCGCTGGTGGCCGAACAGGCCGACGCGTGGGACCCGGTGCTGGCCTGGATGCGCGAGCGCCACGGCGCGTTCTTCATTCTGGCGGAAGGCGTGATGTTCGTGGAGCAAGGCGACGCCGCCATGGCGGCCGTCCGCAAGGCCGTCGCGCAAAGCGTCGGCGAGGGGGACGCCGCCCCGCTGCGCCTGGCGGCGCTGAACGTCATCACAACCCTCACGGGCTCCGCCCTGCTGGCGCTGGCGTTCGCGCAAGGGTTCCTGAGCGCTGAGGAGACCTGGAAAGCCGCGCACGTGGACGAGGATTTCCAGATCCGCAACTGGGGCGAAGACTTCGAGGCCGCCGCCCGCCGGGAGCGCCGCTGGGCCGAGATGCAGGCGGCGGCGGCGGTGCTGGAGGGAACCGCCTGAGCCGTCGGCGACGCGCTCCATCCCGCAAGCACGGCGTTCCCTCCCCTCAGGGGAGGGACAGGGTGGGGTCTGGCTCAATCCTGCAAAACGCCGTGGCTTACCCCACCCCAGCCCTCCCCTGAGGGGAGGGAGTTCGTGCGAGGGTTTCATCAGCTAGGCGCTTGATCCCGCAAGCACTACGTTCCCTCCCCTCAGGGGAGGGGCAGGGTTGGGTCTGGCTCCATCATGGCCAGCGCCCCTGCTGGCCCGCCTTTTGCTCCTCCATGATCAATCTTCACGCAGGGGTGCATCATGTCTTTGATTAAAACGCTTTCCACCGCCGCTATTTTCGGCAGCATGCTTCTTTTCGGGGCGCCCGGCGCCCAAGCTGACGCTTTGGACGCCATTATCAAGGCGAAAACCATCAAGATCGCGGTGCCGCAGGATTTCGCGCCGTTCGGCTCCGCCGGGCCGGACCTGAAGCCCGTGGGCTATGACGTCGACATGGCCAACCTCATCGGCAAGGAGCTGGGCGTCACGGTCGAGATCATCGCCGTCACCAGCGCCAACCGCATTCCGTACCTGCAGACCAAGAAGGCCGACCTCGTCATCTCGAGCCTTGGCAAGAACGCCGAGCGCGAGAAGGTGATCGACTTCTCCGTGGCCTACGCGCCCTTCTTCTCGGGCGTCTACGGCACGAGCGCTCTGGCGGTGAGCAAGGCGGAAGACCTGGCGGGCAAGACCGTGGGAGCCACGCGCGGCGCCATCGAGGAGCAGGAACTCACCAAGACGGCGCCGTCCACCGCCACCATCAAGCGCTACGAGGACAACAACGCCACCATCGCGGCGTTCATCTCCGGCCAGGTGGACCTGATCGCGACCGGCAACACCATCGCCGCCGTGATCGCCGAGAAGAGCCCCGCGCGCGCGCCGGCGATGAAGTTCGTCATCAAGGACAGCCCCTGCTTCATCGGCCTGAACAAGGACGAGCCGGCCCTGCTGGCCAAGGTGAACGAGATCGTCGCCAAGGCGAAGGCCTCCGGCGAGCTGGGCAAAATCTCCGAGAAATGGCTGAAAGCCCCCCTGCCCGCGGGCTTCTAGGCCCATGGCCTATCGCCTGCAGTTCGGCGAGCTGCTGCCGCACTGGAGCGTGTTCCTTGAGGGCACGCTGTTCACCATCGGCCTCACCGCCGCCTCCACGCTTGTCGGCGTGGGGGTCGGGGTGGCGTGCGCCAGCGTGCGCGCCTTCGGGCCGCGCTGGTCGGACGTTCTGGTCGGCGCTTACGTGGAGCTGATCCGCAACACGCCGTTCATCGTGCAATTGTTCTTCATCTTCTTCGGCCTGCCGGCGCTGGGGCTGAAGATGAACGAGACGCAGGCGGCGTTCCTCGCCATGTCGATCAACCTCGGCGCCTATTCCACCGAGATCGTGCGCTCAGGGTTGCAGGCCTCCCCCAGGGGGCAGATGGAGGCGGGCCTGTCGCTGGCGCTCACGCGGCTACAAATCCTGCGGCATGTGCTGCTGATCCCCGCGCTACGCCGGGTGTGGCCCGCGCTGTCCTCGCAGATCGTCATCGTGATGCTGGGGTCAGCCGTGGTGTCGCAGATTTCGGCCGAAGACCTCACGTATGCCGCCAACCTTGTGCAGTCGCGCAATTTCCGGGCGTTCGAATCCTACCTGCTGGCCACCGTGCTTTATCTCGCGCTGGCGCTCGGCGCCCGGGCGCTGCTGCGCCGCCTTGGCGCGCGCCTGTTTCCGGGGCCTGCCTGATGAGCGATTTCAGCCTCTGGATCATCGTCTCCAACCTGCTGCTGGCCACCCGCTGGACCATTGCGCTCTCGCTCGCGGCGTTCGTCGGCGGCGGCGTGGTGGGCGGCGCGCTGTTATTCGCGCGCGTGTCGCGGTTCTCGTTCGCCCGCAGGTTCGCGGCGTTGTGGATCGAGTTTTTTCAGGGCACGCCGCTGCTCATGCAATTGTTCCTGCTGTTCTTCGGCCTCGCGCTGC
>JAQGJX010000102.1 GCA_028290405.1 Hyphomicrobiales bacterium | reverse complement strand
CCGACCAGGCTTTCTTGCCCGCCGCCAGCACGTCCCGCAGGCTGGATCGAGCCTGAGCGGCGGGCGCGGCCTCCGGGCGAAGGCGCACATAGATGGCGATGGCGGCGAGGTAGAAGGCGATCGCCACGATGGCGGGCACGACCGCCGCCACGAACAATTGTCCGATGGAGGACTCCGTCAGCAGCGCATAAAACACGAGCGGAATGGAGGGCGGAACCAGCGCGCCCAGCGTGCCGCCCGCCGCGACCGAGCCCGCCGCAAGGCCTTTTGAGTAGCCGCGCGCGCTCATCTCCGGCATGGCGACGCGCCCGATGGTGGCGACCGTGGCGAGCGACGAGCCGGTGAGCGCGCCAAAGCCCGCGCAGCCGCCGACCGTCGCCAGCGCAAGTCCGCCGCGCCGGCTCGCCAGCAGCGTATGGGCGAACGCATAAATGTCGCTCGACATGCCCGCCACGACGGCGAAACTGCCCATGAGCAGGAACATCGGCAGGACGGCGACTTCGTAGTTCGTGAGGAATTGCACGGATTCATTGCCAAGCACGCTGAGCGCAGGCTCGATCCCCGTGAACGCCACGGCCGCCACGAGGCCCAGCAGGCCCATCACGACGGCCAGCGGCACGCACAGGATGAGCAGCGCCCAGAGCGCGCCGATGAGCAGCAGGGAGAACGCCAGCGGCTCCCGCCGCGCATAGGCGCCGATATCCCCCAGCGACCATATGAACAGGGCGACCACGGCCGCGCCCAAGGCGAGCGCCAGCGCCCCGGCGACGAACGTGCGCGCCGCGGACGGCCGCTCGCGGGGCTGCGCTTTGACGACATCGCCTCCGCCGATGTCCCACCCGGCCGGAATGGGCGCTCCGGCGAGCGCGAAGCGGGTGGCGGACACCACCGCAAGCGCCTGCACCAGCGCGCTGAGGCCCATGAAGGCCGCCACAGCCCACACGAAGGGCGCGGTCGGCATCAGCAGGAAGATCGTGGTGGCGCCGCGGGCCTGCAGGGTCTGGGCGTAATGGCCCACGCGCCAGCTCAGCAGCACGTAAAAGAGCAGCAGCAGAACCGCCGCGGCGATCTTCAGCCAGTTGAGCGTGCGGGCCGCGATGCGCCCGTCGAGCAGGTCGATGGTGAGGTTGACGCGCTGCGCCGCGCCCGCCGGAAACGTGGCCGCGACGGCCACCGCGATGCCCATGGAGACGGCTTCGTTCAACCCATGAATGGGCTTGTTGAACAGCCAGCGGGCGAGGACGTCCAGCGTCACCCCGAAGGCCAGCAGCAGCATGACGAGCACGCCCGCAAAGGCGATCCATCGCGTCGCCGCAATGGTCTTCGCCTCGAGCGCGTCGAGCCCGTCGCGGGCGGGGAGCTGTGACACCATGTTCATTTGCGCGCGCGAATGGCGGTGATTTCAGCCCGGAAAGCCTCAAGCACCTTGGCGCCGTCAATCGTGGTCTGCGCCCATTCGGTCACGACGGGCGTCATGGCCTTTTTCCATTCCGCCTCCTCGGCGGGCGCGAGCGTGCTGACGTTGGCCTTCACGAGTTCGCGGCCGCGGTCGGCCTCCGCCTGGGATTCAGCGCCGAGTTTCTGCGAGAACGACAGGTAGGAGTGCTTGTCGATGGCGGCTTTCGCGGGCGCCGGAAGCGCGTCGTACTTGGCCTTGTTCATGAAGAACATGGCCGAGTCGGCGCCTAGCGCCACGTCGAGGTGCTTGCCGGCGACTTCCTGAATCTTGAAGGTCGCCATGCCCGTAAAGGGCATGAGCGCGCCGTCCGTAATGCCGCGGCTGATGGCCTGGTAAACCTGGTTGGGCGGCAAGGTGACGGGCGTGGCCCCGAGCGCGATGATGGTCTTGCCCGCGATGGCGCTGGGAATGGCGAACTTCTTGCCCTGCACGTCCGCTATCTTCGCCACCGGCGTGCGGGTGTGCAGGGCGCTGTTGGGGAACGCCCACAGGCCGAGCAGCTTCACCTGGTTGAATTCCTGCGCCGTCACGCCCTTCTCGAAGATCCGCCACAGCGCTTCGGCCGCCTCGTTGGCGTTGAGCGTCTCGAACGGCAAGGCCGCGACGCCCTGCTGGTTGTGCTTGCCGCCCGTAAGGGAAGGCAGCGTCCAGCCGACGTCCGCGACGCCGTCGATCACGCGGTCGTACGTGACAAGGAAATTGCCGAGCGCGCCGCCATAGAACGTTTCAAACTTCAGGGCGCCGCCCGCGTCCTGCTCGACCGCCTTTATCCATGGCTCGATGACCTTGCCGTGGAGGAACGAGCCGGGAGGGGCGGGGGAGTTGAGCTTCAGCACCGTCTGCTGCGCCCATGCGCCGGTGGCGAAAGCGGCGCTCATCGAGAACAGGACCGACAGGCCTGCGGCCAGCAGCGGCTTTTTCATAGGTGCTCCCTTCGCCGGCGCGCCGGCAGTGTGATCGCCGCTGCCTGGCGCAACGGTCGCGTGCTTGTTTTAAAATCCCAGCGTGGGCTTCACGTCGTCCGGAGGGCGCGTCCATGTCTTGGGCGTTCCGCCTTCGTTGATGATGCGCAACTCGCGCAGCAGGATCTTGCGCCACGCGATGATGCCCGCGTCCGAGCGGCCGAGCCGTTCGTGCTGGCGGTCCGCGATGCGGCCCTGTCCGGCCTGCACGGCGATGTCCTGCACGATGGCGAGATCGGGATGGCGCGTGTCGGCGTACTTGCCGCGCCCGCGCAGAATGTCCGCCGCCACCTCGCCGGACGGGCGCGCCTGCGCCAGAGCGGCTTCGTACTTGCCGCGCTGGGCGCGATAAGCCTCCATCTCGGCGGCCTTCACCTCCACGTGGCTGGTGATGAACCAGATGTGGTTTTCATCGTCGACAGGCGTGAAGCTGAAGTAGATTTCGGGCCATCCGCCCACGCCCTCCATGCCCGCCACCGGGGGCACGATGACCCGGGTGACGTTGGGCGCGTAATGAAGCGTCTGGCGCACAAGGCCGGTCTTGCGGCGGCCGTAGCGCATCATGCCCCAGCTTGTTTCTTCCGCGGAGATCAGCGGCAGGTCGGCGGAGAGCTTGGCGTGCGAGCCGCCCGGCGCATGCGTGAAGGCGACATGCACCTCGTCCATGCTGTTTTCGAAACTCTGCAGGTAATTGCAGGGGACGTGCTCGACGTTCCACGTCTGGATGACGCCTTCCGTCTCTCGATGCGGAAAGGGCGGAAAGGCCGGGGCGTCGCCCTCGCCGAAATAGCCCCACACGAGGCCGAGATATTCCTGGGTCGGCCATGTGTCGATGCGCACCTTGCGGGCGAATCCTGGCTCTTCCGCAGGCTGATCCACGCACTGGCCCGAGCAGTCGAACTTCCAGCCGTGGTAGACGCAGCGGATGTCGTCGTCCTCGATCCAGCCCAGATGCATGGGCGCCCAGCGATGCGGACACTGGCTGGCGATGAGCTGCGCGCGCCCGCTTCGTCCGCGATACAGCGTGTAATTTTCGCCCATGATGCGGATGGGCTTCGCGTCGCCCGGCGCCAGGTCCTCGCTGCGGTGAACGGCGATCCAGAAGCGCCGCATGAAGACGCCGCCGGGCGAGCCGGGCAGGGTGGAGGCGATGTCGAGATCCGCCGGCTTGCCGATGCTCATGGTTCGGCCCGCCCCGGCCAAGAGGCGCCGCGCCCGGTGGATGGGCTCTGCTTGAACCCATGCGACATGGGGGTTTCCTCCAACGGCTTCGCCGCCGCCGGCCTCTTTGGGCCAGCTTTCAATTGGCCGCATGGTTCTATGCGCCGCGCGCCTTGTCAACTGGGGCTGAAGGTGGAAAGCGGCGTCCCCCACGGCTTGCGAACGGCCCTGATTGCATTACCATGCACGCAAAGGCCGCGTGCAAAGGCGGCCCGCACAAGATGAAAAGGGAGGCCCCATGGCGCGCGAGTTTCGACGCATCGTATCCGGCCATGACGAAACAGGCGCGTCGGTGTTCCTGATGGATGGGCCTGCGCCGGCGGTGTTTCAGGTCGCCGCCGGGGCCACGCGCGTCATCGAGCTGTGGGAGACGGACGCGGCGCCTGCGGACAATTCCGGCGTTTCCGACGTGACCGACCATCCCATGCGTCTGCCGCCCGCGCCCGGCGGCAGCAAGTTCCGCATCGTGGAGTTCCCGCCGGACGCGCAGCGCATCGCGGCCCTGCGCGGCGAGGGCGTGCATCACGACGCCGAGAAGGAAGGTTACGTGCGCGACCTCAAGCACGCGCGCCACCCGGGATTCCACAAGACCGACACGATCGACTACGCCATCGTGCTCAGCGGCGAAATCTACGCGCTGATGGACAAGGGCGAGCGTCTGATGCAGACGGGCGACGTGCTCGTGCAGCGCGGCACCAACCACGCGTGGAGCAACCGCACGGACGCGCCCGTGCACGTCGCCTTCGTGCTGATCGACGCGAAGCCCGCGCCATGACCGGGGCATGCCACGTGTTCCACGTCGCAAAAGCCGCCGCGTGCGCGCTGTTGCTGGCGGTCGCAGGCGCGCACGCGCAGGGGGCGGCGGACTATCCCAGCAGGACGATCAAGATCGTCGTGCCGCTGCCGCCCGGCGCCGCCGCCGACACTTTGCCGCGCATCATCGCCGAAAAGCTGCGGCAGAAGTGGGGCCAGCCCGTCGTCATCGAGAACAGGCTGGGGGCGGCCCAGAACCTTGGCGCGGAGCTGGTCGCGAAGTCGGAGCCGGACGGCTACACGCTGCTCGCCAGCCCGCCCGGGCCGCTGGCGCTCAACCAGAGCCTCTTCACCAAGCTCAACTTCGATCCCGCCGCCTTCGTGCCCGTCTCCGTGATGGGCGCGTTGCCGAACGTTCTCGTCGCCAACGGCAAGGCGCCGTTCCGCACCGCGCCCGAGTTCATCGCTTATGCAAAGGCCAATCCCGGCAAGCTGAACTTCGGCTCTGCGGGCGTCGGCAGCACGCCGCATCTGCTAATGGCGTGGCTGATGAACGCCACCGGCGCGCGGCTCACCCACGTGCCTTACGCAGGCTCCGCGCCCGCGCTGAACGACCTGCTAGCCGGGCATATCGACGTGATGTTCGACAATCTCGGCAACCCGCTGCAACTCATCCGCGACGGCAAGGTGCTGGCGCTGGGCGTGGGCGCGCCCTCGCGCCTGCCGGAGTTTCCCGATGCGCCCGGACTGTCGGAATCCGTGCCGGGCTTTGTGGCCTCGACCTGGTTCGCCATCGTGGCGCCTCCGAAAACCCCTTCGGACATCGCCGCGAAACTCTCGTCGGCCATCGCCGAGATCGTCGCCGCGCCCGACGTGAAGGCGCGTTTCGAAGCGCTGGCCGCCACGCCCATCGGCGGCACGCCCGAGGAGACGGCGGCTTTCATCCGCAAGGAACGCGAGCTCTGGACGAAGATCGTTGCGGACGCGGGGATCGCCGCGCAGTAGACACGCAGTCAAACAGGTGGCGACCGGCCATCGTTGAAATCGGGAGACGACGCCATGCACCTAAAGACAGCCGCCATCAAAACCTTTGCGCTCGCGCTGGGCGTCGCCATGGGGGCGCTCGCCGCGCCCGCAATCGCGCAGACCTATCCCGACAAGCCCATCCAGGTCGTCGTTCCGTGGCCCCCCGGGGCGGTCGACCTCTACGTGCGCACCGTGCAGGCGAGCGTCGAAAAGGCGCTCGGCAAGCCCCTGTTGATCGTCAATCGCGGGGGCGCCAACGGCGCGCTGGGCATGGAGTCGGTCGCGCGCGCCAAGCCGGACGGCTACACGCTGCTGTTCAACGTCACGAGCAGCGCCGTCATGGCCCCGCTGACCAGCCCGAACGTCAATTTCGACGTGCAGAAAGATTTCATGCCCATCACGGACGTGTTCTTTTCGCCGGTCATTCTCGTGGTGCGCAAGTCGCTCCCCGTCAGCAACCTCGAGGAGCTGATCGCGTATGGGCGCAAGAACCAGGGCAAGCTCAACTTCGGCTCGCCGGGTTCGGGCTCAGCGCTGCATCTCATTGGCGAATCCTTCGCCAAGGCGTCGGGAATCCAGATGACCCACGTGCCCTATCGCGGGTTCGCCCCTGAGGTGCAGGCGCTTCTGGGCGACGAGCTCGACATGGGCTTCATCGCGACGGGCACGATCCTCCAGCACGTGACCTCGGGCGCCGTGAAGGCGATCGCCATGGCGGAAGGCGATCCCGCGGCGGACCTGCCGAAAGTGCCGGACCTCACGAAAGCCCTGCCGGGCTTTGAGAACATCCCCATCTTCGCAGGCCTGTGGGCGCCCGCCGGCACGCCCACGGACATCGTGCAGCAGTTGAACAAGGTGTTCTCGGAGGCGATCAAGACGCCGGAGAACCGCAACAAGATAGCCGAAGGCGGACAGATCCCGCTGGGCCGCAGCATCGCCGAGACCACGAAGGCCGTCGCGCAGAACGTCGACGTCGCCACGCGCCTGGTCACCCAGGCGAAGGCCGCCGGCGTGAAGTTCGACTGATGGCGGCGCCCGAAGCAGGCCGCCCCATCGCGCTGGTGGAGCCGCACTATCCTGCGCTGACCTTCCTGGCGCGGCATGGCCACAAGGTGGCGGTCGCGGCAGGCTTGCTGGCGTTTCTTGCCAGCGTCTGGATGGCGCGCGAAAGCGACGCCGGGGCAGGGGGCATGCTGATCGGGGCGGGGATCGCGCTGGCGGCGTACTTCATCGTACGGGTGATGTGGGACATCGCGCGGCTGCTCGCCGACACGCTGATCCCCAGATGAACGTTGAGACGGATACGCTGGTCATCGGCGGCGGGCTCGCAGGGCTCGCCGCCGCCAATTGCGCCGCATCGCACGGCGGCCGCGTTCTGGTGCTCGAAGCGGGCCCGCAGGCCAGTTACCTGTGCAACTCCCGGCTCTCGATGGGCTTCATCAACGTCGCGATGAACGACATCGAGGCGGGCCGCGACTCCATGCTGCGCGACATCGACGCGGCGACGCGCGGCCACGCCGACCCGGCGCTCGCGGACGCGCTCGCCAGCCATGCGCAGGCCGCCCTGCGCTGGCTGCGGGACGAGGGCGTGACCATCATCAAAGGGGGCTGGCGCCCCAGCAACCGCGCCATGCTCGCGCCCCCGTCCGGCATCGGCCCGGGGCTCAACTGGCCGGGGCGTGGGGGCGACGTCATGCTGCGCACGCTGGAGGCGCGCCTGTGCGCGCGCGGCGGCGAACTTCAGCGCGGCGTGCGCGCGCGCGAACTTGTCATGAGCGACGGCGCCTGCCGCGGCGCCGTGGCGGAGTTGGACGGGCGGCGCATCGCCATTCAGGCGCGCAATGTCGTGATCGCCGACGGCGGCTACCAGGCGAACCCGGAGCTGATGCGGCGCCACGTCACCGCGCATCCCGAAAAGGTCCTCATGCGCAACGCGCTGACGGGACGCGGCGACGGGCTGGCCATGGCGACCGCCGCCGGCGCCGCGACCACCGGCATGGGCGGCTTTTATGGCCACGTGCAATCACGCGACGCGCTGCGCAATCCGCGGCTGTGGCCGTATCCGACCGTGGACGTGCCCATCAGCGGCGGTCTCGTGGTCACGTCGGGCGGCCAGCGCTTCTGCGACGAGGGATTGGGCGGCGTCTACGTGGCCAACGCCATCGCCAGGCTCGACGACCCGCTGGACGCCACGGCGATCTTCGACCACCGCTGCTGGATGACGCGGGCGCCCGAGTTTCCGCTGCCCGCCAACCCGCTGCTCGTGCATGCAGGCGCCACCATTCATGCGGCGGACGATCTCGCGACGCTCGCAGCGCGCGCCGGGATCGACGCGACGGGGCTCGCGATCACCGTCGCGGCGTTCAACGAGGCCCTCGCGGCCGGGCGCCCCGAGGGGCTTTCGCCGCCCCGCACGCCGGGCGCGTTGCGACCGTTGCCGGTCCTGGACGGTCCGTTCTACGCCGTGCCGCTGGTGGCGGGCGTCACATACACTACGGGCGGCCTCGCCATCGACGGGCTGGGCCGCGTGAAGGCGGAAGGCGGGGGCTTGATCGCAGGGCTTTATGCGGCGGGCTCATGCACGGGCGGGCATGAAGGCGGCCCGGCGTGCGGCTACACGGGCGGGCTCGGCAAGGCGCTCACGTTCGGATACCTCGCGGGGCGCCATATCGCGGGCGCGAACGCGCCTGGCTGAACGCCGGCCATGGCTTTCGCTCCGCCCCGCGTACGGGACGGAGACAAGCGTGACGGCGAGCTAGCGCACCATCTTGTTGCGCAGCACGCCGCAGCCTTCGATTTCGATGACGCATTCGTCGCCCGCTTGCAGGAACTCGCCGCGCGGCAGGCCCACGCCCGCCGGGGAGCCCGTGGCGATGACGTCGCCCGGTTGCAGCGTCACGTGGCGGCTCAGGTAGGCCACCTGCTCGGCGATGTTGTGCACCATCTTCGAGGTGTTGGAGTCCTGCTTCACGACGCCGTTGACGCTGAGCTTCATGGCGAGGTTCTGCGGATCGGCGATGTAGGCGGCGGGCGTCAGCCACGGGCCCATGGGGGCTCCGTCGTCGAAGCACTTCTGGCCGATCCAGTCATAGATGAACGCCGTGCCCTCCCGCTTCATGAGATCGCGCGCGGAGAGATCGTTGACGATGACGAAGCCCGCCACCGCCTGCATGGCGTCAGCCTCGGAGATGTTGCGCGTCGTGCGCCCGATCACGACGCCAAGCTCGCCCTCCCAGTCGACCTGCTGGGAGAACGGCGGCAGGTGCACGTCCGCCCCCGAGGCGATGATGGAGCCCGCGGTGGTCTTGAGAAAGAACCACGGCTCGGCGCCTTTCGTCATCGAAGGCCGTTTGCCGGTGGTGCGCTCGGCGATGTCGGCCATCTCGGCGAGATGGTCCCAGTAGTTCGCGCCCGCGCAGAAAAGCGTGCCCGGGTAGAGGATCGGCGCATGCAGCGTCACGCTCGCCAGCGGCTTGCCGCCGCTGCGGGGCGCGGCGAGCGCGGCATGGATTTGCGCGTGCGCCTCGCTCCACTGGCGCAGGATGCCCAGCACGGACGCTGCGTCGCGAATGTCCGCGCTCAGCAGGCTCGCAGCGTCATGCACCATGTCGCCCGCCAGCACGCCGGCGCGCGGGGCGCCGCCGGGCGCGTCGCTGTAGCTCAGAAGCCGATAGCCGTTCTCGATCATCTTCATCCTCCCTGTCTTGTTGGTTCGTCAGTCCTGCGCGTCGACGCCCATGGCCTCGAACCCGCGCGGCGCATGCCAGCGTCCGCAGCAGGACGGCAGCAGGCAGCGCATGGCCAGATGGCCCGGCGGCAGCGTCTCCAGTTCTTTCTGGGCGATCTTGATGGGCGCCTTGCCCTGGTCGGCCACCCGGCGCGCGTGCACCTCCCGCAGGGAGTCGCGCTGCGCGCGCGTGGCGGCTTCGTCCAGCTCAAGGCTGTCAGGATTCAGCACCACGCCGTAATAATCGCGAGCCGCCGCCAGCGTGACGTAGCCTTCGCGAACGTCGTGCCGCACCTCGTCGAGAGATCGCTCCAGCGGCGAGCCATAGCCGCCGCCGCCGCCCGAGCGCAGGATGAAGGCGTCGCCCGTCTTGACGCGCGCGCGGAACAGCTTGGCGTTCGGCACGTCCTTGTTGACCACGCCGTCGCGGCGCATCAGCATTTCGTTGCCGCTGCCTTCCAGCCCGCCCTCAAGGCCCCACGGCAGGCACACCGCGCGTTCGATGCTGGTGTTGACGTTGAAGTCGTTCAGCGCCTGCACCACGCATTCCACACCGAGGCCGCCGCGCCGCAGGCCAGGCCCGCCGGAGTCCGGCAGCAGCGCGTGGCGCTCCACCATCAGCGGGTATTTCGCCTCGAGCTGCTCGTGCGGGCTGTTGTGCGTGTCGCCGTCGTTGATGCAAACGGTGGCCGAAACCCCGTCCTCGCTGCGCTTCGCGCCCCAGCCGCCGCCCAGCGGACCCATGCCGGTGATGAAGAGCTGGTTCGTGTCCGGCTGGAAACCATCGATCAGCGCCACGCAGAGGTCCGCGTGATGGCCGGCGATCACCTGGTCGGGAATGGCTTGGGCGAGCGCCTTGAAGATCGTGTCCACCACGGTCATCGGGAAGGTCATCCACCAGCGCATGGGCGCGGGGCGCACGGCGCTGACGATGCTGCCGGGCGGCAGGATGACCTTGAGGTTGCGGAACGAGCCCTCGTTGACCGGGTAGTCGGTCGGCGAGGTGATGCACTTGAACGCCACCTGAGCGCAGGCGACGCCTGTGGTCGCGCCGGAATTGTAGAAGCCGCGCACCTGCTTCGACACATCCGTCAGGTCGACCGTGAGTTCGTCGCCCTTGACGATCACCTTCACCCGGATGGGGATGCGCTTGCCGAGGTCGATGGCGTCGTCGTCCATGAACGACTCGGCTTCATAAACGCCGTCCGGAATGGCGCGCGTGCGCTCGCGCGCCGCCACTTCGGCGATGTCCATGAGCGCGTCGATGCAATCGAGCACGGACGCCTGGCCGTAGCGGTCCAGCAGTTCGGTGAAACGGCGCTCGCCGGTCTTCACGGCGGTGATCTGCGCGCGCAGGTCGCCCATGGCGCGCTCGGGCAGGCGCACGTTCATGCGGATGATCTCGTGGATCTCGTCGTTGACCACGCCAGCGCGGACGTATTTCACGATCGGGATCTGCAAGCCTTCGGAGAAAATGTCCGTCGTCACGCCGCCCAGCGTGCCGCCCACGTCCGGCCAGTGCGCCATGCAGCACGAGAAGCCCACGAGCCGGTCTTCATGGAAGATCGGGATGGTGAACGTGAGATGGTTGAGATGGCTGCCCGTGGTGTAGGCGTCGTTGGTGAGCAGGATGTCGCCGGGCGCAAACCCGTCCTTGCCGTACTTGCGGATCTTCGCCTTGACGGTCTCAGACATGCCGCGAATGAACATCGGCAGGCCGAGGCCGATGGAGATGGTGTCCCCGTCCGCCGTGAACACGCCCACCGTGAAGTCCAGCGCTTCATAGATGATCATGTTGTAGGCGGTGCGCATGAGGTTGATTTTCATCTCCTCAGTGACCGCGATGACGCCGTTGCGGATGATCTCGACGAGAACGGGATCTGCAGAACCAGTCGTGTTCATCAGCGTGCTCCCCCGGAAATGGCGATGACGAGATTGCCCATGGCGTCGACCGTGAGGCTGTCGCCCGGCAGCACGACGGTGGTGGACGCGTGTTCTTCGACGAGCGCCGGGCCTTCGATGCGATTGCCCGCCAGCAGGCGCGCGCGCACGTAGGTCGGCGTATCGACGAACGCGCCCAGCGAGTCGAAATAGGCCGGGCGGGTTCCGCTGTGCGCAGCCTCGTCGGGCGTCGCGCCGCCTTCGGGTATGCGCTCCATGGCGGGTTTGGCGAGCACGCCCGTCACCGTGGTGCGCAGGCTTGCTATCTCCGCCGGCTCGCCGGGCGCCGACGTGCCGTAGCGTTGCAGATGCACGGTGTCGAACGCTTCCTTGATGGCGGCGCGGTTCTGCGTGCGGAAGTAATCTTCCGGAATGTCCACGCTGACGGAATGTTCCTGTCCCACATAGCGCATGTCCAGCGCGCGCTGAACCACGACGGAGTTGGGGGTGATGGACGACGCCGCGATGGCGGCCCGGCCCTCGTCTTCAAGGGTCGTGAAGGCGGCTTCGAAGGCCTCGAACGACATGGCGGCCAGCTTGGTGAACCACGTGCGCACGTAGTCGTAGCGCAGGTCCGAGAACAGCATGCCGAACGCCGAGAAGTGGCCTGGCGCGCGCGGAATGATGACCTTTCGGATGCCGATCTCGCGCGCCACCGCGGTGGCGTGCAGCGGCCCCGCGCCGCCGTAGGCGACCAGCGCGAAGCTGCCCGCGTCGAGCCCTCGCTCCGTCGTCACCCCCTTCACCGCGTAGGACATCTTGGTGGCGGCGATGCGCAGGATGCCGCTGGCGGCCAGCGTGGCCGAGAGGTTCAGCGGCCCGCCGATGCGCTCCAGCATGGCGGCTTCCGCCGCCTGCGCATCCAGCTTCATTTCGCCGCCCAGGAAACGGTCCGCCCCCAGGCGTCCGAGCAGCAGGTTGGCGTCCGTGATGGTGGGTTCGCGCCCGCCCTGTCCGTAGCACACCGGGCCGGGTTCGGCGCCTGCGCTGCGCGGTCCCACATGCAGCGCGCCGCCATGCTCCACGCGCGCGATGGAGCCGCCGCCGGTGCCGACCTCGAAGATGTCGATAGTGGGGACCTGGATGGGCAACGCGCGGTCGTAGCTTCCGATCAGCGCATGGCCCGTCGTCAGGGCGCGTCCGTTCAGGATCACGCCCGCCTTGGCGGTGGTGCCGCCCATGTCGAACGCGATGGCGTTTTCAAGCCCGAGCTGGTGGCAGAGCGCTTGCGTGCCGATGACGCCGGACGCGGGGCCGGACTCAAGGATGCGGATGCACTCCTGCTTCGCCTTCAGGGCGTCGAACAGGCCGCCGGTGGATTGCACCACAAGGAACGAGCCCTCGAAGCCTTCGCTCGAAATGCGGTCCTCGATCTCGCCCAGATACCGCTGCACGCGCGGGCCGATGAAGGCGTTGGCGACGACGGTCGAGCAGCGCTCGAACTCGCGATATTCCTGCGAGAGTTCGTGGCTGGCTGTGATGAACACGCCTGGCAGCAGCTCGCTGAGGATGGCCTTCGCTTCAAGCTCATGGGTCGCGTTGCGGTAGCAATGGAAGAACAGGATTGCGACGGCCTCGACCTTCTCGTCTTTCAGGGTCTGGGCCAGCGCGCGCAATTCCTCGTGCGCCAAGGGGGTATGCACGCGTCCGTCCGCCATGATGCGCTCGGTCACCTCGTAGCAGAGGCGGCGCGGCGTCAGCGGCTGGTGTTTCTGGAAGAAGAGGTTGTAGGCGTCCGGCCTGTTGATGCGGCCGATCTCGTAAACGTCGCGAAAGCCCCGCGTTGTGACGAGCGCGGTCTTGGAGCCGGTGCGCTCCAGCAACGTGTTGATGGCGACGGTCGAGCCATGCAGGAAGAGGGCTGCTTCCGCGAACGTCGTGCCGGCCTTCGTCACGCCGGCCTCGATGCCCTGCACGAGGGCGCGGGGGGTGGAGAGGCTCTTGCCCAGCAGCAGGCGGTGGTTCGCCTCGTCGAACGCCGCGACGTCCGTGAACGTGCCGCCGATGTCGGCGGCGAGCCGCAGGGGTGAGCGGCCAGGCGCCGCTGTGGTCGTGTCAGCCATGAAAGCGCTCGCTCCCGGTGTTTGTTGTCGCATCCGCACGCCCGCGGTTGACAAAGAGGTAGCAAACCGGTTCACCTTAGGCAAATGAATTGCACAAGGAGGAATGGCTGAGGGATGCGGGAGGGGCAGAAGGGAATCCAGTCCGTCGAGCACGGATTGAAGCTGCTGGAGGCGCTGATCGAGGCCCGCGAAGCGCGGCCCCTGAAGTGGCTCGCGGCGGCCGCCGACATGTCCCCCAGCATGGCCCATCGCTATCTGACGAGCTTTGTGCGCGGCGGCGTGGTGCAGCAGGACGCCGCCAGCGGCCATTACGATCTGGGCCCCCTCGCGCTGCGCCTTGGCATGGCGGCGCTGAACCGGACGGACCTCATCGCCATCGCGGACGAGGAATTCAGCCAGCTGGTGCGCCGGGTGAACGTGGACGGGCATCTGTCCATCTGGGGCGATTACGGCGTCACCATCGTGCGCATCCACAACCGGCCCGCGCCGCTGTTGTCGAACCTGCGGCTGGGGGGAATCCTCCCGTTGTACGAATCGGCCGCCGGCCAGGTCTTTTTGGCCTGGCAGGACCGCGCGTCCGTGGAGCCGGTGCTGGGCGCGGAGCTGGCCCGCATGGAAGGCCCGGCGCCGACGCCCGCCGATATCGAGGCCCAGCGCGCCAGCGTGCGAGAGCGGGGCTTTGCGTGGATCGACGGGCAGGTGTTCCACGGCATCCGCGCCGTGGCAGCGCCCGTGTTCGATCCCCAGGGCGTGTTGCGGGCGTCGATGTCGCTGGTGGCGAACCAGCCCTCGCTGGTGCGCTTTCCCAACGCGATCGTGACGGACCTTGTCGAGACTGCGGCGCGCACGTCGCGGCGTCTGGGCTGGAGCGGATAGGACGAAGCGCGTAGACCACGAAGCAATCGCGAGGCCGCAGGCCCGCCCACACTGGAGGAAACGATGAGGAAGCTTCTTGCGGCGCTCGCCTGCGCCATCGCGGCGGCGGCCGCTCCCGGCGCCGCCCGCGCGCAGGCCTATCCGGACAAGCCGATCCGGATCATCGTGCCGTTCGCGGCCGGCGGCGCGGTGGACTCGCTCGCGCGCATCTTCGGCGCCAAGCTCCAGGACGCGTTCAAGCAGCCCGTGCTTGTCGAGAACCGTCCGGGCGCCGGCGGCAACATCGCCACGGACGCGGTCGCGAAAGCGGCCCCAGACGGCTACACGATGCTGCTGACCACCAACGGCCACGCCATCAGCCCCTCGCTGTACAAGAAGCTGCCGTTCGACCCGCTGGCGGACTTTGCGCCCATCACCCAGGTCATCGCGTCCTCGCTGTTGCTGGTGACGAATCCGAAGGTGCCCGCCAGGGACCTGCCGGAACTGCTCGCCCTGGCCCGCGCCAAGCCGGGCGCGCTCAACTACGGATCGACCGGCGTCGGCAACCCGTTGCATCTCACCATGGAGATGCTGAAGCACGCGGCGAACGTCGACATCCAGATGGTTCCGTTCCGGGGCGACGCGCCGCTGAACCAGGCGCTGGTGCAGGGCGACGTGGAAATGGCGGTCGTGCCCCTGGCCACCGCGCGCCCGCAGGTGGAGGCCGGGGCCATGCGCGCCATCGCGGTGACGAGCGCCCAGCGCTCCGGCGCCATGCCGGACGTGCGCACCGTGGCCGAGCAGGGCCTGCCGGGCTTCGCGTCGGCCAGCTGGCAGGGGCTGTTCTTCCCCGCGAAGACGCCCGCCGACATCGTGACCCGGGTGCAGCAGGAAATCGCCAGGGCGATGGAAGACCCGGAGGTGCGCAAGCGCCTCGCGTCCTTCGGGGCGGACCCGGTGGGCAGCACGCCCGAGCAATTCACGCAGCTGGTGAAGAGCGACATCGCCATGTTCGCCAGGATCGTGCGCGACGCAAAGATCCCCCAGCAGGAATGACGCCTGCGGCGCAGCGGATGAACCAGGGAGGGACGCGGGTGGACACCATGGAGCAGGGCGGGCGCACGCCGCGCGTGATCGACTTTCACGCGCACGTGCTGCATCCGGACGTCTACGCGCTCACCGTCAACCACAACGTCATCAGCGGGTTCGGCGCGCGCCCCATGGAGGAGCGCCCGGACCCGGCGGGCCCGCGCTGGGCCATGTTCTCGAAGATGGTCCTGCCCGAGGTCCAGATCGCCGACATGGACCGGCGCGGAATCGACCTTGGGGTGATCTCGACCAGCACCGTGTCGCAGAGCGTGTTCTGGGCGCAGGGCCCGCTCGCAGCCGAGCTGGACCGCGCCGCCAACGACCGCATCGCCGACTGGGTTGCGCGATATCCGGACCGGTTCGCGGGCGCCTTCACGCTGCCCCTGCAGGACATGGACCTTGCGCTGGCGGAGCTTGCGCGCTGCGACGAGACGCTGCGCCTCAGCGTCGTCAACCTGCCGGCCTGCGTGGACGGACGCTATCTGGGCGACGCGCGCTTTGCGCCGCTCTGGCGCGAGATCGAGGCGCGCCGGCTGACGGCGTTCGTGCATCCTGACGGCGTGAAGGACCCCGCCTTCCAGGAGTTCTCGCTGTGGAACGGCGTCGGGCAGGGCATCGAGGAGACTCGCGCCATGGCGTCGATCATCTACGAAGGCGTGCTGGAGCGTTTCCCCGACCTGCGCATCGTCTTCGCCCATGGCGGAGGATATCTGCCCGCCTATGTGGGGCGGCTGGACCGGAACGCGGCCGCCCATCCCGTCAGCATGCGCAACATCAGCCGCCTGCCGAGCGAGTGCCTGAAGCGCTTCTATTACGACACGGTGGTGTACGATCCGCTGGTTCTCGAGATCATCGGCCGCCGGGTGGGGTTCGATCGCCTGGTTTTCGGCACCGACTATCCGTTCGGCGAGGAGCAGCCGCTCGCGTCGCTGGCCGCGCTGGGGTTCGACGAACCCACGCGCCACACGATACTCTGCGACAATGCGGAACGCGCCCTGCGGCGCGCATGACGACGCAATGAACATCCATAAAACATCAGGGAGGCGAACATGAACGTCACACGGCGCACCACGCTGGCCATGCTGGCCTCCAGCGGCCTGGGGGCGACGACCGCCGCCGCCCAGCAGGATTGGCCGAACCGGCCCATCACGCTTCTGGTGCCGTTTCCGCCCGGCCCGGCGCTGGATTACGTGGCCCGTCAGGTGGGGCGCAAGATCAGCGAGACGCTGGGGCAGAGCATCGTCATCGAGAACCGCATCGGGGCGAACGGCGCCATTGCGGCGACCGCCGTCGCGCGCGCCAAGCCGGACGGCTACATGCTGCTGGCGGGCACCGCGGGCACCCACGCCACCGCGCCGCATCTCTCGGCAAACCTGCCCTACGACCCGGTGAAGGACTTCACGCCCATCATCGCCGCCGTGGAGCCGGTGACGTGCCTCGCCATTAACGCGTCGCTGCCAGTGAAGACCGTCGCGGAGCTGATCGCCTATCTCAAGGCCCGGCCCGGCCAGTTGTCCTACGCGTCGTCGGGCGTCGGTTCCGTGTTCCACCTCATGGGCGAGATGTTCAACCGCACCGCGGGCGTGCAGCTCAACCATCTGCCCTATCGCGGCGTGGAGCCCGCGATGAACGACGTGCGCGCCAACCATGTGCCGATGACGTTCATCTCCATCTCCAACGCGCTTGGCGCGGCGGAATCCGGCGAGGTGCGCATTCTTGCGGTGCTGGAGCCGCAGCGGTTTTCCAAGCAGCCGGACATCCCGTCCATGAGCGAACTGGTGCCCGGGTTCGCCAAGCCCTCGTCGTGGTTCGGCTTCCTTGGGCCCGCCGGCATGGATCCCGCGATCGTCGCGCGCCTCAACGCCGCCATGGAGCAGGCGCTGAACGCGCCGGACCTGAAGCCGCGTCTGGAGGAACTCGGCCTGTCCGTCATGGGCGGCCCCCCGAAGGTCTTCGCGGACCTGATCGAGACAGGCGTCAACGTCTATGGCGAGCTCATCCGGCAGTCCGTGCCGAACGCCAAACAGCAGCAATAGGCGCCGCGATGCACATGCGCATGATGGGCGATTGCGCCTGCGGCCGCCGCCTGCGTCCGGGCTTCATGGCGGCTCCCGCGGAGGCCGCCGGCTCAGGGCAGGGCGCGGCCAGCGACGCGCGGGCCGCGCAAGCCGCTCCCGCCAGCGCGGGCGCGCTCATCGATGTGCATCACCACATCCTGCCGCCCGCCTACATCAAGGTGGCGCGCGAGCGCATCCTGTCGTTCGCGCCCAGCTTCGCCAGCGTGCTCGACTGGACGCCGCAAGCGTCTCTCGCGCAGATGGACCGCTTCGGCGTGCGCACCGCCATGGTGTCCTTGTCCAATCCGGGCACCTGGTTCGGCGACGCGCAGGAGGCGCGCGAGCTGGCGCGCATGTCGAACGAATACGCCGCGAGCCTGCGGCGCGAGCATCCCGGCCGCTTCGGGTCGATGGCCGCGCTGTCGCTGCCGGACGTGGAGGGCAGCCTGAACGAGATCGCCTATGCGTTCGATGTGCTGAAGGCGGACGGCGTCGCCCTGATGACGAGCTATGGCGACAAATGGCCGGGCGATGCGGCGTTCGCGCCCGTTTTCGAGGAGTTGAACCGGCGGCGCGCGACAGTCTACTTTCATCCCACGGCGGCCGATTGCTGCTCGGGCCTCATCCGCGAGGCGCCCGATCCCGTGGTCGAATACATGTTCGACGTCACGCGGGCCATCACCAGCCTGCTGTTCACCGGCGCGCTCGCCAAATATCGCGACATCAATTTCATCTTCTCGCATTCGGGCGGCGCCACGGCGCCCATCGTGCAGCGCATCGTGCGCCTCGCGACGCTCGACAAGGCCGTGGCGGCGCGCTTGCCGGACGGGCCGCTGGCGGAATTGCAGCGTCTGCACTTCGACACCGCGACCTCCACGGCTCCCGAGAATCTTGGCGCCATCCTGCGCCTGGTGGGCGCGGACAAGCTGCTGTTCGGCAGCGACTACCCGTTCCTTCCCTTCGAGGCCACGTTGCCCGGCCTGCTGAAGTTCGGCTTCTCGGCGAAGGAGATTGCGTTGATAGCGCGCGAAAACGCCATGCGGCTGTTTCCGCGTCTCGCGCACTGATCAGGGTAGTGGGGCGTCCACAGGCGCGGCGGGCGCGGGCGCTTTCGCCTTGCGCTCGCGCGTCACGAGCTTGAAGAACATCGGGATGAAGAAGATGGCGATGAACGTCGCCGCCAGCATGCCGCCGATCACGCCGGTGCCGATGGAATGACGGCTCGCCGAGCCTGCGCCCGTGCTGCGCGCCAGCGGCACGACGCCAAGGATGAACGCCAGCGAGGTCATCACGATGGGCCGGAAGCGCAGCCGCGCCGCCGTCATGGCGGCTTCGTAGACGCTCGCGCCCTGCTGGTGCTTCTCTGAGGCGAACTCGACGATCAGAATGGCGTTCTTCGCCGCCAGCCCGATCAGCGTCACGAGCCCGATCTGGAAATAGACGTCGTTCTCGATGCCGCGCAGGTAGATCGCCAGAATGGCGCCGAACACCGCGAACGGCACGGCGGTGATCACCGCCAGCGGCAGCGACCAGCGCTCGTATTGCGCCGCCAGGATGAGGAACACCATCACGAGGCCGAACAGAAAGCCCTTATTGCCGGTGCCGGCGGTCGAAAGCTCCTGGTAGGCCGAGCCCGTCCAGCCGACCGTGTAGTCGGCCCCGAGCGTCTGCGCCACCACCTGCTGCATCGCTGCGATCGCCTGGCCGGACGAGAAGCCCGGCGCCGGATTGCCCTGCACGCGCGCCGCGGGGAAGATGTTGAACCGGTCCACCACGTCCGCGCCCGTGATGCGCGTCACGCTGACGAGCACGTTCAGCGGCACCATGCTGCCCGCTTCCGAGCGCACGAACACGTGGCGCAGATCGTCCGGCGACTGCCGGAATTCGCCCTCAGACGACAGGCTGACGCGATAGGTGCGGCCAAACAGCGTGAAGTCGTTCACGTACAGGCTGCCGAACGTGCTCTGCATCGTGTCGAAGATCGTCGAGATCGGCACCGAAAGCGCCTTCGCCTTCTCGCGGTCCACGTCGATGCGGTATTGCGGCACGCCGGTGTTGAACGTGGTGGAGACGCCGCGAACCTCCGGGCGCTGGCCGGCGGCTGCGATGACCCGCTGGGCGGCTTGCGACAGGCTTTCGAGCGAGCCGCCCGTGCGGTCCTGCAGGAAGAATTCAAATCCGCCCGTGGTGCTGATGCCCTGGATGGGCGGCGGATTGAAGCCGATCACCACGCCGTCCCGGAACCGCGCGTTGAGCGCCGCGAACGAGGCGGGCAGGTTGCGGGCGTCCTGCCGCGCCTCCGTGCGTTCCGCCCAGTCCTTCAGCGTGACGAACGAGACGCCGGAGCTCGTCTTCTGCGCCGCCGAGAGCAGGTCGAAGCCCGTGAACGTGACGACGTTCTGCACCGCGTCGTTGGCGCGCGCGCCTTCC
Source organism: Hyphomicrobiales bacterium (assembly GCA_028290405.1). GTDB lineage: Bacteria > Pseudomonadota > Alphaproteobacteria > Rhizobiales > Beijerinckiaceae > Terripilifer. The sequence goes on along the minus strand of JAQGJX010000102.1, from coordinate 57,431 downwards.
GTGACCTGCGTGGTGACGGCGCGCGTGCGGCTGAGGGATGCGGCGGGCGGAAGGGCGGTGACGAGGAACACGTAGCCCTGATCCTCGTTCGGCACGAGGCCGGACGGCACCCGCTGGAACAAGACGTAGGTCGCGCCCAGCATGGCCGCCACGAGCAGCACGCCCACGGCGGCGTTGCGCAGCAGGAACGCGACGCCGCCCGCGAAGCGGTTCGTCAGCCACGCGAAGCCCCGGTTGAAGACCCGGAAGGGCAGGGCGGGCTCGCGGTGGGTCTCCTTGAGGAGCAGCGCGCATAAGGCTGGCGTGAGCGTCAGCGCGACGATCCCGGAAATGATGACCGACACCGCGATGGTGACGGCGAACTGCCGGTACAATTCGCCCGCCAGCCCCCCGAGGAACGACACGGGAATGAACACCGCGCACAGCACCAGCACGATGGCGATGACCGGCCCGCTCACCTCCTCCATCGCCTTGATGGCGGCCGCGCGGGGCGGCAGCCTCTCCGTCGCCATGATGCGTTCGACGTTCTCCAGCACCACGATGGCGTCGTCCACCACGATGCCGATGGCCAGCACCATGCCGAACAGGGTGAGCAGGTTGATCGAAAAGCCCAGCAGATACATGCCGGCGAACGTGCCGATGAGCGAGATCGGCACCGCGATGATGGGAATGAACGTCGCGCGCACATTCTGCAGGAACAGGAACACGACCAGGATGACGAGGATGATCGCCTCGATGAAGGTCTTGATGACCTCGCGGATGGACACTTCCACGAACCGCGTGGTGTTGAACGGAATGTCGTACGCGAGCCCGTCCGGGAAGCGCTGCGAGAGCCGGTCCATGGTCGAGCGCACCGCGTCCGCAACCTGCAGCGCGTTGGCGCCGGGCTGGAGATAAACGCCGATGGGCACGGTGGGCGCGCCGTTGTAGGTGGCCGAGAACCCGTAGTTCAGCGCGCCAAGCTCCACGCGCGCCACGTCCTTCAGGCGCAGGGCGCCGCCATTGGCGTCCGAGCGCACGATGATGTTCTCGAACTCGCGCGGATCGACGAGGCGGCCGGGCGTCGTCACCGAATAGGTGAAGGACTGCGGCTCGCGCATGGGCTCTTCGCCGAAGCGGCCGGCGGCGAACTGCGCGTTCTGCTCGCGCACGGCGGCGGCGACGTCGCCTGGCGTGAGGTTGTACTGCGCCATCTTGTCCGGCTTCAGCCAAAGACGCATCGAGTAATCGGAGGCGCCGAACAGGGAGGCGTCGCCGACGCCCGGCGTGCGCCGCAATTCGTCGATGACGTTGATGAGCGCGTAATTGGAGATGAAGATCGTGTCGTAGCGCCCATTGGGCGACGACATGGCGAGCAATTGCAGGATGGAGCTAGACCGCTTGTTGACCGTCACGCCCTGGCGGCGCACTTCCTCGGGGAGCAGGGCCTGCGCGCGCTGCACGCGGTTGTTGACGTTGATCGTCGCCTGGTCGGGATTTGTGCCGATGGCGAACGAGACGCTGAGGTTCAGCGTGCCCGAGCCCGTCGAGGTCGAGCGCATGTAGATCATGTTCTCGACGCCGTTGATCTGCTGCTCCAGCGGAGCCGCCACGGTCTCGGCGATGGTCTGCGCGTTGGCGCCCGGATAGTTCGCCGTGATGACGACTTCCGGCGGCACGATCTGCGGATATTGCGACACCGGCAGGGCGCGCATGGCGAGCAGGCCGCCCAGCACGATGACGATGGATAGGACGGAGGCGAAGACGGGCCGGTCTATGAAGAAGCGGGAAATCATTTCGCCGCTCCGCTCGCGTCCGCGCCCTTGCTCTCCATGCTCACGGGACGCACCACCGCGCCGGGCCGGACGCGGATGAGTCCGTCGACCACGATCTGCTCGCCGCCCGTCAGGCCGCTCTGGATCAGCCAGCCGCCGGCGAGCTCCGAGCCAAGCTTCACGGGCCGCGCCTGCGCCGTCTGCTTGTCGCCGACGACGTAGACGAACGGTCCCTGCGGCCCTTGCGAAACCGCCTGCTTGGGAACCACCACCGCATGCGGCAGCGTGATGCCGCGCACGATCACGCGCACGAACTGGCCGGGCAGGAGGTCCGCGTTCGGATTGGGGAACACGGCCCGCACCTGGATCGTGCCGGTGCGCAGGTCCACCGAGCTGGCGGACACCTGCACCTTGCCGCGCTGCGGATAGACCGCGCCCGAGCCGTATTGCAACTCCACCGTCAGGTCGCTCTCGTTCAGCGGCTTCTCGCGCTGCTGGTTCATTTGCCGGAACGACTGGAACTCGGTGTCTGTGACGGAGAAGTTGACGTAGGCCGGATCAAGCTGCGTCAGCGTCGTCATCAGGGTCTGCTGCGCCTGGATGAGGCTGCCGACCTGCGGCGATTGGAGCGCGGTGGTGCCGGCGGTGGGCGCCTTGATGGTGGTGTAGCTGAGGTTCAGCTCCGCGTTGTTCAGCTCAGCCTGCGCAAGCTGCACGCCCGCTTGCGACTGGTCGCGCCCCGCTCGGGCCTGGTCCATGGCCTGCTCGGTCGCCACTTGGCGGCGCGACAATTCCTCGATGCGCTTGAAGTTCTCCTCCGCCTGCCTGGCGGCGGCCTGCGCCTGCGCCAGTTGCGCCCGCACCCGGTCGCGCGCGACCTCGAACGGGCGCCGGTCGATGGTGAACAGCGTCTGTCCCTGTGCGACCTTGGCGCCGTCCTCGTAGTTGCGGCTGACCAGAATGCCGCTGACCTGCGCACGGATCTCGACGTCGCGATAGCCCGCCACACGGCCCGCGTAGGTGACCGGCAGCGGAACCTCGGCGGCGTTGACGGTCACGACGCCGACTTCCGCCGGCGGCGGCGCGAGAGGCGCAACGGGCGGACGGGCCGGCGCCTCTCTGGCCCACCACACGTAGCCGCCCCCTGCAAGAAGGAGGACGCCTGCGGAGATGACGATGGGACGTGGAGTCATGATGGATAAGCCTGACGACCGGTGAAGCGCGCCGAACGCATAGAAGTAAAGGGCGAGATGGACCGGGACAAGCGACGGGCCGTAAGGGAAAGCGAAGCCTTGGCTCAGCCGCCCTTGTCGCCGCGCCGGGCAGGGCTCGCGTGTTCAAGTTCGCGCGCCATGGTCTTGCGCAGGCTGAACGCCCACGCCCATACGCCCAGCATGAGCAACGCGCCGCCCCCGATGGCGGCCTGAAGCCCCACATAGGTCGCGAGCCAGCCCTGGATCAGCGCCCCGACGGCGGGCAGGCCATGGCCGAAGACAATGAACAGGCCCATCACGCGCGCGCGCAGCGCAGGCGTGACGTTGTTCTGGATCAGCGTTTGCGCGGCGACGTTGCCCGACAGCATGAACACGCCCATCACGCCGAAGAAGATGGCGGCGAGCCAGATCTGGTCGAACTGCATCGAGAGCGCAACCGCCAGCCCAGTGGCGAGGGTGGAGAGCACCAGAAGCCGCGTGAGGCCTGACGATTCCCCGCGCCTCGCCAGCCACAGGCTGGCCACCACGGCGCCCGCGCCAATGGAGCCTAGGATGAGCGACAGGCCCGTGGGGCCGACGTGGAACACTTTCTCCACCACGCCGGGCAGAAGCTCGATCACCGGGCGGATGAGCAGGCTCGTGGCGGTGAGCAGGATCATCACGAAGCGGATGCCCTTGTGCTCCATCACGTAGACGAAGCCAAGCGCGACTTCCCGCAACAGGCTGGCCTGGTCCTTGGATGGGGCGGGCGCGTCATTGATGCGGATGGTGCGGATAACGAGGAAAAACGCCAGGAAGGACACGGCGCACAGCAGCATCACCACGCCTGTGCCGGTCCACACGATGAGCCCCCCGGCGATGGCGGGCCCGATGATGCGCGACGCGTTGAACGACGCCGACCCGATGGCGATGGCCGAGGGAAGCTCGCGCTTGCCCACCAGCGCGTTGACGATCGCCAGCCGCGCGGGTTGGCCCAGAGATTCCGCGCAGCCGTTGAGCAGCGCGATCAGCAGCAGCAGTTCGATGGTGATCCACCCGGTCAGCACCAGCACGCCCAGCGTCGCCGCGAGAATCGTGGTCATGAGCAGGCTCATGCGGATGATGCGCACGCAGCCGAAGCGGTCCGCGATGGCGCCCGCCAGAATGGTCACGATGGCGGTCGGCACGAGATCCGCGAACGCGATCAGCCCAAGCCAGACCGTGGAGCCTGTCAGCTCCCACGCCAGCCAGCCGATCGACATGCGATACATCCAGCGCCCGGTGCTGGCGAGGAGATGCCCGACCCAGTAGCGACGGAAGAGGGGGATCCGCAGGGCCTGTGCGGCGTTGCCGAAGACTGCCGTGGGTAACAATCAAAGCCCCTTTTCCGCCTGCGGCCGCGACTCGAAAGCGCTTCGACGCACATCTGCGCCCTGTTGTAATCGGCGCCGCCGCGCCGGGCCACCCTTGAATGCGCCGCCCGCCTGTCGCCGCCGCGCCTTGCCAGAACCGCGCGTCAAACCTAGTCTCGCGAGCATACGGCCTTTGCCGCTCCGGGACTTGGGGACCGCCATGCTCACGCGTCGTTCGTTTTCGAAACTGCTGGGGATGGGGTCTGTGGCCGGGTGCGCGTGCGCCGCGCCCGCAGGGTTCATCGCAGAAGCGGTCGCGCAGGACGCGCCAGGCGGCGGGCAGGGGCTCTACCTCATCAAGAACGGCGCGGTCGTCACCGCCGATCCCAAACTCGGCGTGCTTCCCCGGGCTGACGTGCTCGTCAGAAACGGCGTGATTGCAGCCGTGGGCGAGAACCTGTCCGAACCGGGCGCGGAAATCATCGACGCCGCGGACATGATCGTCATGCCCGGCCTCATAGACACCCACTATCACATGTGGAGCGCCATCGGGCGCAACTACCTTGCGGACGGTTTCGAATACTTCCCCGCAAAGGCCGCGACCTCGCCGCACTACACGCCGGACGATTTCTACAACAGCATCATGCTCGCCATGGCGGAACTCGCCACCAACGGCGTGACGACCGTGCATAACTGGGCGCACAACGTCCGCTCGCCCGCGCACGCGGACGCGGAGTTGCGCGCGCACCGGGATTCACGGCTGCGCGCCCGCTATTCCTACGGCCATATCGACGGTCTGGCGCGCGACACGCCGCTGGACTTTTCCGACATCGAGCGCGTGCGGGCCCAATGGTTCGGGTCGTCGGACGCCATGGGCGGCCTTGTGCATCTGGGCGTGAACCTGCGCGGCATCGGGCAGGCCACGGAGGCGATCTTTCACAAGGACGTGGAAGCCGCCATGCAGCGCAAGCTGGCGATTTCCGTTCACGCCGGACAGACGCCGCCCAATAACATGCCGGCGACCGATTTTGAAAAGCGCGGCTATCTCGGCCCCAATTTCCTCATCTGCCACTACCTGCCCGGTTCCGACGAGGACTACGCCGCGATGGTTCGCGCGGGTTCGCCGCTCAGCTTCGCGACCCATTCCGAGCACAGGCTTGGCCTGGCGGGCGATCCGCGCGACGCCTTCATGCGCATGCGCAAGTCCGGCCTGCTGATCTCGCTGTCGTCCGACGCAACCTCCATCGCGCCGCCGAACATGCTCGAGAACATGCGGTTCACATGGAACATGGCGATCCCCTGGCGCGGCAAGCCCCTCGAAAAGGAAAGCCCGCTTGGCTTCTCGGAAGTCATCGCCATGGCAACCATCAACGGCGCGAAGGCGCTTGGCCTTGGAGACGTGACGGGTTCGCTGACGCCCGGCAAGCGCGCCGACATCATCCTGATCCGCGCCAACGACGTGAACACGGCGCCGATGGCGAACATCGAGGCCACGGTGGTGCTGTCGGCGACGCCGGCCAACGTGGATACGGTGCTCGTCGATGGACGCTTCGTCAAACGCGGCGGGCGCCTTGTCGGGTACGACGTGCCCCGCATCGTGGCGGCCGCCAAGGACTCTTCGCTTCGCATCAGGAAAACCGCAGGGGGCCGCCTGGCGCCGCCGCCCTGTTGCGGCGGCTGAAGCACCTTCAGGCGCGAACGGGCAGGACGTGAAAGCCAGTCAGCTCGATCTGTTCGGCGCGGAGCACGGCTTGTCCGCCAGGGACGCACCGGAAGGGTTCGTCCTCCAGGAAGACGTGCTGCCCGAAGCCGACGAAGCGGCTCTTGTCGAAACGCTTCGCGCGCTTCCGCTCCAGCCGTTTCAGTTTCACGGCTACGAGGGAAAGCGCCGCACGCTGTCCTATGGCTGGACGTACGACTTCGCCCGCGAGCGGGTCCATGCGGCGCCGCCAGCGCCTGAATTCCTGACGCCCCTGCGGGAGCGCGCGGCTGCGTTCGCGGGCTTGCAGGCCGATGAGCTGGAACACGTGCTGCTCACGCATTACCCAGCAGGGGCCGGCATCGGCTGGCACAAGGACAAGGCGGCGTTCGGCGACGTGATCGGCGTGTCGCTGAGCGCGCCGTGCACGCTGCGCTTTCGCCTGCGCGCGGGCTCCGGCTGGCGCCGCGCGTCCGTCGCGCTGCCGCCACGCTCCGCGTATCTGCTGCGCGGCGCCTCGCGCGACACGTGGGAGCACAGTATTCCGCCGCACGCGCAGGAGCGCTATTCTGTCACCTTCCGGACGCGGCGCGCAGGCAAGGGCTGAGCGGGCCAACGATGGCGGTGCGGCGATGGGCGATGAGGATCGTTTCCAGCTCGGGCGTTTCGTCGCGGCGCAAAAAGGCGTTTACGAGACCGCGCTCGAAGAGCTGAAGGCCGGGCGCAAGAGGAGCCACTGGATGTGGTTCGTGTTTCCGCAATTGTGCGGGCTGGGGCGCTCGCATTCGGCTGAATACTACGGGCTGCGATCCCTTGAGGAGGCGCGCGCCTATCTGCGGCATCCGACGCTCGGGCCTCGGCTGGCGCGCTGCGTGGAGGCGGTGTTGCAGCACGAAGGCGCGGCTTTGTGCGACATCTTCGGTCCGCCCGACGATCTGAAGTTCAGGTCCTCGATGACCCTCTTCGCTCAGGCGGCGCCGGATCCAGGCCTGTTCGAGAAAGCGCTCCAGGGCTTCTGCGGCGGCGCGCCTGACGCTGCGACCCTCTCTTTGCTCGCTCGTCGCTAGACGCGCTTGCGCGGCGGTTCACGCCGCCGCCGTCTTGCCGCGCGGCTCGCCGGCCCCCGTGGTCTCGAGCGCGTGCGCGCTCAGGAAAGGCGCCACGTCCGCGGCCGCCATCGGCCTGGAGAACAGATAGCCCTGTCCCTCGCTGCATTGCTCGGCCCGCGCGGCGTCCAGTTGCGGCTGCGTCTCGATGCCCTCGGCGGTCGTCTCCACCCCGAGGCTCTGCGCCATGCTTGTCACGGCGCGCACGATGGCGCGGCAATCTTCGCGCGTGACGATTTCGCTGACGAACGAACGGTCGATCTTGATCTTGTCGAAGCGGAAGGTCCGCAGGTGCGAGAGCGAGGAATAGCCCGTTCCGAAATCGTCGAGCGAAATGCGGACGCCGATCTCGCGCAGGCTCTCGAGCACTTCAAACGCCTGGCCTTCGTCCTGCAGCAGGGCGGATTCCGTCACCTCCACATGCAGCCGGCTGGCGGGGAAGCTTGAATCCTCCAGCGCGCTGCGCGTGAGCTCCAGCAGGTTGGAGCCCTTGAACTGCGCCGCAGAGAGGTTGACGGCGAGCGAAACGTCTCCCGGCCATTGCGCCGCGTCCGCCGTCGCGCGCCGCAGGATCCATTCGCCCAGGGGATTGATGAGCCCGCATTGTTCCGCCACCGGGATGATGTCGGACGGCGCCACCCAGCCGCGTTGGGGCGAACGCCACCGCAGCAGGGCCTCGAGGCTTTTCACCCGCCCTGTCGCAAGGCACACGATGGGCTGGTAGTGCAGGCTGAGTTGCTCCTGCGCCATCGCCTCGCGCAGCTCGTTTTCAAGGTCCACGCGGTCGCTGAGCTGCGCTCCCATGGCGGGGCTGTAGAAGCAATGGACGCCCCGGCCTTGGCTCTTGGCCTCGTACAGCGCCATGTCGGCGTTCTTGAGCAACTGGTCGGGGTCACCCCCGTCGAACGGCGCCATCGCCAACCCGACGCTCGCCCCGATGGTGATGAGCCGCCCGTCGATGAGATACGGTTCGGAGACCGCTTCAATGAGGCGCTGCGCCAGAGCTTCGCATTGCGTCACGTCGGCGACGTCGGACTGCACCACGGCGAATTCATCCCCGCCCAGGCGCGCAATGAGATCCTGCGGCCGCGTCACCTCCGAAAGGCGCGCCGCCACCTGCTTCAGCAGTTCGTCGCCGACAGGGTGGCCCAGCGTGTCGTTGACGTTCTTGAACTGGTCAAGGTCGATGCAATGCAGCGCGCAGCCGTTCTTCGCCCCCGCGCGCGCCACCGAGTCCGTGAGAAATTCCCTGAAGTACAGTCGGTTCGGCAGGCACGTCAGGGCGTCGTGCCGCGCGAGGTGCAGCACCTCGGCTTCCGCGCGCCGGCGCACGGTGACGTCTTCGTGCACCGCCACCCAGCCATTGCCCGGCATGGGGCTCTGGGTGACGGAAATTTCGCGCCCGTCGGCGAGCTTGCGCCCGATGGTGACGACGCCGAAGCTGGGATCTGGACGCACCACGTGCGCTCCCGCCGCGCCGCCGGACCCCGCCGCGATGCGGTGTTCCATGATCGCGTCCCACGTGGCTCCGGGCCGCGTGAGCGCTTCGGGCAACGCATACATGTGCGCATACGCTTTGTTGCAGATGATCAGCCGCGCGTCGGAGTCGAACATGCATAGCCCGTGGGTCATGTTGTTCATGGCCACGTCAAGGCGCCCGTTGAGCGCCTGAAGCTCGGCTTCGCGGCAGGTGAGCTGGATCGCGTTCGCCTTGAACACCGCGATGGCCCGCGCCATCGCGCCGACTTCGTCCGTGTCCTGCTGATAGGGCACACGCACGCTGGTGTCGTTGCTCGCCAGCCGCGTCATGGCTGCTGTGATCTGGCGCAGGCGGTAGAGAACGCGTTGCATCGTGGCCAACCCCAGCGGCCCCACAAGGAGGGTGGCGCACGCGGCGCACACCACCACCCAGGCGATGAGCGATCCGACGGTGTTGGTGACGTTGTCGATGGAAGCCTTCGCCTCCTGCAACCGTACGTCGCGATAGCGCAACGTGAGCTGCTTCAGCCGGGCTGCGACCTTGTTGTAGGTCTCGACTTCTTCCGCCGCCTTGTCCTGCGCGAATTCACGCGCAAAGAAGAACACGTCGTCCGCAGCGTTGAAGAGCGCCGGCAAGATAAGGGATATGCGCACCTGCGGGTCGTCGGTCGCCGCTTCGCCGATTTCCGAGGCGCTCAGCAGGTCGCGCAACTTGCCTTCGATGGCGTCGATGGACGCCTCCTTGCGCTGCAGTTCCGCGCGATCCATTTGGGAGGGCAGGCTCTCGATGATGCGCCCGTGCTGCTCCAGCAGCATTTCAAGGCGCGCAGAGCTGAGGACGCCCACGAAGCCGTCTTCATAGAGACGCTGCGCGGCATATTCCGTGTGCTTTGAAAAATAGATCGAGGCGCCCGACAGCGCCGTGATGGCGCACAGCGAGAGGAGCAAATAGAGATAGAGCCGGGACGAGATGGATGCGCGCCTCCAGCTCCAGTTGGCGAACCGCGTCAGGGCCAGCGTCGTCATAACGTCCTCACAGGTCCAGTGCGGCGGCGTCACGGCTTGCGGCGATCACCGCCGCCATGGCGCTGGTCGGCGGGCCCATGGTGACCAGCGCGAGCGGCTGCTCAATCGGCTCGTCCGTCGTGATCTCAGGGACGCCGCGCTGCTTCAGAAGCGAGAGCTGCCCGAACGCGAGCGTGTTGGGATCCTGCTCGACTACCCACGCCAGTTGCACGGCGGTCGTGACCTTCAGAACGTCCTTGGCGGCGATGCGCTCGCCGCCGAGCAGCACGGCCTCGAGCGTCGTCGTGACTCCGCCGCCCTTGCCGACGACCACCACGCGGATCGGCGCATCGTTGCCGCCCAGCTGAGCCCAATTTGTCGTCTCGCCCCGCACCACGGAGGTGATTTGCTTCAGCGTGGCTGAATGAACCGGGTTGGAGCGATGCACCCCGATGGCGACGCGGGTGACCGCAATTGGATGAACCTGGAACTTCTCCGCCGCGAGCCGGGTGGCGGGCGCCATCGACAGCAGTTCGTTCGCCAGGGGCGCCGAGATCATCGCGATGTCGGCGCGTCCCTCAGCGAGCGCCTGCAGGCCAAGCACCGTGCGGTTGGGCACGATGTTGAGGATCTGTCCTGAACTGCGCTCGATGGCCACGCGGTGCTTTTCGAGGATGTGGCGGTTGAACGTGGACGATCCCTGCAATCTCAGCGTTTCGGCGCGCCCCGTCCCGGAGACGAGGATGACGGCCGCAGTGGCGAGCGCGCTCAACTTGAGGCCGGAAAGGCGCATGGCGCATCGAGTGCTCACGAGTGTCTCCGGAGTTTGATTACCTTTCGAAACCGTGCGCTGAGACGACGAAGGAAAGGTAAAGCAATAAGCTTGGCAATTATACTAATGAATTTTCGTGTCTATTGTCGTTCGCGTAGTGAATTTTACGTTACGCCTCGCCATGAGAAAAATCGACAAGGTCGTTCGGTTTTTATCTATTTCCTTCAAGCCGAAGAAACGCGGAGGCCATACAAAAGCCCTTCAACTTGAAGGAAACCTACATGACCAGCACTCAGTTTTCGTTCGATCTGCCCAACCTGTCGGCCGTGCTCGGCATCGCCTTTTTGCCGCTTGTTTTGCTCATCTTGTGAGACGCTTTCTGTAGGTAAATGTAATCACATGGCCGCGCGGCACGCATGAAAATGTTAGCGTCGAGCCGCCAAACGAAGGCCGGGGGGAGCGGAGTTCGTGTCATCCATAGTTACAATTAACTAAAAATTTATCGCAATATTCGTAATGCGTTGGCCGGATTGTGAATCTGAGGGGCAACGCATGAGTTCGATAACGCGCGTCCTGGCTATAGCGCTAGTATTCATCGCATGCGTTCCTACCGCCAGCTTTGCTATTCCTTCGCCAGAAATCATAGTTGGTTCGCTGTCGAGCCTTTCGCAATTGTTCGCGCTCGCTTCCGGCCTGTTCGGCGGCGCTGCGGTGATCGGCCTTGGCGTGCGGCGCGGGCGCTCCGGCATGCCGCGCCATCTCGCTGTCGTGGCGATTGCGCTGTTGTGCGTTTCCGGCGGTCTCAACGTCTACCAGTACATGGACGCCGCAGCGGTCAAACGCGCGCGACTTGAAGCGACGCTGGCCCGGCCGTCGCGTACGCCCGGAATGCCTGTCACCGATCCTACGTTGAAGGAGATCAGCTACAAGGAGCAGATCTCCCACCCACGTGGCATCAGCACGCAGGAAAGCGAGCGTCTCCAGCATCAGGTCGCCCGGGGAGAAGCGTCCGACGTGGTCTTCATCGACGTTCGGGAAAACGCAGAAACCACGATGGGCACTCTCAAGAACGCCCGTGTGGTTCGGTGGGCCGACATCGAGCTGCAGAAATTCAAGGCGCAGGTCGAAGGCAAGCGCGCGATCCTCTTCTGCCACAATGGCAACCGAAGTTCAGAGACTTGCGCCGCGCTCGCCGCGCTGGGCATCGACTGCCGCTTCGTGGTCGGCGGCCTGGAGAAGTGGCTGGTGGAAGGCCGCGAGATGGCCGGCCTTGAAGGCCGCTCGCTCGAAACGTTGCGGGCTATCCCCTCGTACCCGCGCGACAAGGTGTTGCTGGATACGCCGGACGTGAAGGCCCTTGTGGAGGATGAAAAGGCGTACTTCCTCGACGTGCGCTATCCGGGCGAGTTCGCCGCCGGGCACCTTCCGGACGCCATCAACATCACCATGCGGACCACGCCGACCGACGTGCTCCGCGCGCGAATCGGCGATCTTCCACGCAGGCCTGTCATCGTTCCCTGTTATGATCGCCGCAGTTGCTTCTTCGGCGAGGTCATCGGTCTTGAATTGACGCAGGCCGGCCATGATTTCCGCGGCCGCTACACTGTTCCATGGGAGTATTTCACCGAGGGCGCCCGGCCGCCCCACGTCGTCGCATGGCAGGAAGAGGCGCAGCGCACGCTGTGGACGAAGGCTGTCGCCGGGTTGGCTCTGGCGCTGCAATGGATGGTGGACCGCACCGGGTTCCTCGTCGGCGTGCTGATCCTCGCAGCGCTTTCGCGATTGATCGTCCTTCCCGTATCCCTGAAGGCTGAGCGCGACCAAGCGGCCATGCGGGCGCTTTCAGGCGAGTTCTCGACCTTGCGCGAACGGCTGCGTGAAGACCCTGCGCGGCGCGCGCGCGCCATCCGGGCTTTCTACAAGCGTCATGGGCTCACGCCCGCGCGCAATCTCATTGCGCTGCTCTTCCTGCCGTTGCTCACCTTGTGCGTTTCTGCGGTGCAGGAGGTTGCGGGCAGGGACGCTGGCGGCGTCCTGTGGCTAGGGCAGGTGGCTGAGCGCGATCCTTACTTTGTTTTGCCGATCGCGTTCGGGGCGCTTGTCGCCGCTTATCTGCATGTGGCGTTCGCACGAACGGGGCGGTCCATCGCGGCCGCCTGGCTGATCGGCTTCCCGGCGTTCGCTGCGGTCGCGGCCCTTTTGAGCGCCGCCGCGAACATCTACATGATCGCCAGCATGGTCTTCCTGTTCGGTCAGCGCTGGCTTGTGCAGCAGCCGTGGCGCGCTTACGCCCGTGCGCGCAGGGCAAGCGCCGCAGTGGTTGATCTCTCCCATGCGGGAGAGCGGCAGGACTGCGGCAACAAGGCCTATCGGCTTGGCAAGCTCATAGAGATGGGCGTTCCGGTTCCCAGGGGCGTGGTGCTTACCAGCGCGTTCCTGGACAGGTACGCCGCCATGAGCCCGCAGGAGCAGTGCGACCAGCTCGAGGGCGTGTGGCGGCGCGTCGGCGCCGACCGCGTGGCGGTGCGCAGCTCGGCTGCGGGCGAAGATGGCGAGCAGCACAGTTTCGCAGGCGTCTTCGACAGCGTCCTCCACGTTGGCCGCGAGGCGTTCGGGGATGCGCTCGACAAGGTCATCGCGTCGTTCTCCACCGAACGCGCCTCGAGCTATGTTCGCGGCGCTGGCGCCCCAAACGTCATCGTGCAGGCCATGGTGAAGGCGGATCATGCGGGCGTGTTGTTCACCCGCCATCCCTCTTGCGCAGGCAGTTCTCTCATCGAGATGGTTGAGGGCACAGCCGAGGACCTCGTGTCTGGTCTTGCTGCGCCCAAGGGGTATACCTTCGGACGCCTCAGCGGCGCCATCCAGTCCGGCGGCGAACCTCCGATGGATCTGCAGCCGCTCCTGGCTATAGGGCGCAAGGCCGAAGCGGCCTTCGGGGCTCCGCAGGATATCGAGTGGACTTACTGCGAGGGCGCGTTCCGCATCGTACAGAGCCGGGATGTGACAAGCCTGCTGGATAGCCCGGTAGAACAGGAGCGCGACCGCGTTCTCGCGCTCGCAGCGGGCGTCGAAGTCGATGAGATCGTCTTCGCCCAGACCGGTATGTCGGAAGTTCTGCCGCGGCCCACGCCGCTCTCCCTGTCTCTGATGCAAGAGATCTGGGCGCCTGGCGGAAGCGTCGACCTGGCGTGCCGCTCGCTCGGCGTCACGTACAACGCCGACGAGGAGTCTCGCGATTACCTCGTCCCGGTGTATGGCCGCCTCTATGTGGACATGCGTGAGGAGCGCGCGCGCGCCGTTCGTTTCAGCGCGGCCGCGGCGCGCCGGCTTGCGCGTTCCGCCGATCGGATCGCGCAAGGTTACGCGCTGGATTTCTTGCCCGTGTTCGACGCACGCATGTCGGTGCTCGAAGTCGCTGACTTCCACGCGATGACGACAGACCGGCTGCAGTGGACCCTTGAAGACCTGCGGCGCAGCTTCATCCTGCAAACATACCCGGTGGCGGACGCCATCAACATCGCCGGGGCTTTCTATCTTGCGCAGGCCAGCAAGTTGCTGGCGCAGGCCGGCGAGGACGCAGCAGCGGTGTTTGCCGGCGCCGCGCAGCCGCGCGTGTCAGCGCTCGTCGGCCAGGCGCTCACGGGGGATCCGGAAACGCGCGACGCCCTGCTGGCGCGGGCTATCGGGCACCGCGCCGCGTTCGACTACGAACTCGCGTGTCCGCGTTATTCGGAGACGCCCGAGTCGTTCAGCCTTGTGGCGCAGGCCTTCGCGCCCGCGCATCCGCACACGCGGTCTCTGGCGACTCTCCCCCGCAAGACGCTTGAGGCCGTGCAGCGGGCGCTTCAGTTCCAGACATTGAAGGAAGACGCCAAGCACGAAGCGGCGCGTGAGCTTGCGGTCATCCGCCACATCGTCCTCGCGCTCTCGCAGCGGCTGGGGCTCGGGGACCTCGTCTTTCAACTCACCCTCGACGAGTTGGCGACCCTCATGCCCGGCGAGGCGAAGGGCCGCGCGGCGGCGCGCAAAGCTGCGGCTGCGGCGCTCGCCAAGGCGCCCTCGCTGCCCGCGAGCCTCACGGTCGCGCATCTGGAAACTCTTGGCGGAGCTGCTCAACAGGCCGGCGAAGCAAAGCCTGGCGCCCTGAAAGGCGCGAGGGTCGCGGGTTCGCGGGCCGTGACGGGCCGCGCTCTCGTGGTCGCCGACGACGATTTCGCCGACGCCGTCGAACGGCTGCAGGACGGGGACATCCTCGTCACCTCCATGGTGAGCCCCGCCTGGCTGCCCTATTTCTCGCGGCTCGGCGGCGTGGCGGCGGAGGTGGGCGGATGGCTGAGCCATACCGCCATTCTGGCGCGAGAGCATGACCTGACGATGATCGTCGGCCTGTCCGGACTGGCGAACGTCAAAGATGGGAGCGTCATCTCGCTTGAGCTTGATGGATCCCTGCATCTTCCCCGTGGGGCCGACAAGGGCATGATCGCGGCGGAGTAGGGGCGGCGCGCCTGGCTGATAGAGCTTCAGCCAGGCGTGACGCAGGTAAGAGCGCGGGGGCTGTAAAGGTTTTCCACCATGGACAATCCGGAACGTGCCGTGAGATCAAGGTCGCTGCTTGGCGCCCGCATCATCTTCAACAACGGGTCTTCGACCGTCGATTGCATGGTGCGAAACATCTCCGCGTCCGGAGCCAAGGTCACGCTGGATTCCGTCATCGACTTGCCGGACGAATTTCAGTTGAACATACCCCAAAGGGGGAAGACCTATTGGGCGCGCGTCGCGTGGCGCAACCATTCCGAATTGGGTCTCATGCTGTCGGCGACCCAGACTGACCCGGCGCTGATGGCAGGCGGCGCGGGAACCGAGGATCTCCTCGTCGAATGCCGCAGGCTTGGCGAGGAGAACGTCAAGCTGCGCGCCATCGTGCGCCAACTGAGAGCCGCCTTGGTTGAAAAAAAGCAGAACCGTATCTGATCATACTAGACTGCGCCCGTGGTGTTTCGGGGCGCTAACGAACGGGCAAGACCTTGCGGTGGGCCATTCCCCCCACGCGCTCTTGACCGCTGCCCGAAGGTTAAAGACAGGCTGACGATCCACATGGCGTTTTAGCGTTCCGGTTCACGCGGCCACAAGCAGACGGTGTTAGGCCTTGGCCAATCGCTGGAGTCCTAACGCCATGGGAATAATCGAAAACTGGAGCCGGAACCTTGGCAATCTAGCTGGCCTTCGCACAAGGGCGTCAGGGGCGGCGGCGGCCACGCGTGAGAATCCGTTCTCCAGCCTTGGCGAGAACACCAGCGAAGGCGTGCTGGTGGCCGATTGCCGCCTGGACGATATGCCAATCATCTATGTCAACGCAGCCTTCGAGGCGATCACCGGCTATAAAAGCGCAGACATTGTAGGCAAAAACTGCCGCTATCTTCAGGGTGACGAACGGCTGCAGCCGCAGGTCGAACAGATGCGCGCCGCGATCGCAAGCGGCGCCTCCGCCAAGGTGACGCTGCGTAATTATAAAAAGGACGGGACGGCCTTTTGGAACGAACTGCGGCTGATGCCCATCCGTGGCAACGGGGGAGACGTGACGCATTTCGTCGGCTTCATGCGCGACGTCACAGCGCGCCAGTGCGTCGCGAAAAGCCCCGGGAACGCGCACCTGGACCGGCTCACGTCCAGCCTCAACGCCTCGTCCTTCGTGGATGCGCTGGGCAAGATCAACGCCGTGCATCCGGTTCTCGTGGTCAACGTCGACGTCGCCCAGTTCAAGGACGTCAACTCCGGTTACGGCTTCGACATCGGCGACGCGCTTTTGGTGCAAATTGCGCAACGCATGACCATGCTGGGCGCGGACATCGCCGCGCGGCTGGAGGGCGATAAATTCGCCATCGCGTTTACGGCTGGAACCGGCGTCGATGTGCGCGACCAGCTTGCATACGTCGTGGAAGTGCTCGAGGAGCGTTACACCCTTCCTGGCGCGAGCATTCGCCCGCGCTTCGCCATTGGTTATGTGACGGGAGAGGTGGGATCCAATCCGGTCGCCCTCGTGCGCAACGCCGCCACTGCGCTGGAGCAATCCAAGTCCACGCGCCTTCGCGAAAGCCGGGGCTTCGACGTCCATGGCGCGCGGTCAGCCGACGAGCGCCTGCGGCTGACGAACGAGCTTCAGGAAGCGGTCGCCAATGGCGACTTCCTCTACCACTTCCAACCGCAGGTCCTGCTTGAAGGCGGAGAGGTGATCGGCGCGGAGGCGCTGCTGCGTTGGTCCCATGGCGTGCTGGGATTGCAGGAACCGCAGCGCTTCGTGTCTCACGCCGAAAACACCGGCATCATTCTCGATATCGGCCGCCGCGGGTTGAGGTCCATCGCCGAATTCGCCCGCCGGGTGAACGCCGGCAAAACGCGCCCGCTGCAATTCGCGTTCAACGTTTCCGACGTGGAGTTCACGCGCCGCGATTTCGTGAGCTACGTGGAGGGCGTTCTCTCGGCCAGCAGGGTCGACCCGTCATGGTTGAAGCTCGAGCTGTCCGAACGCATGATGACCGACGAGTCCGACGAGATGCTCATGACCTTCCGCCATCTGCGGGATTTGGGCATCGGCATCGCCATCGATAACTTCGGCGCCGGCTACTCGACGCTGCGGCTGCTCGAGGCGTTTCCCGTCAGCGAGATCAAGATCGACAGAAGCCTCGTGCGCGAGCTGACCGCCAGCGCAACGAAACGCATCGTCGTGGATGGACTCATTAAGATCGCGGCCGAACTGAAGTTCGACCTTGTGGCCGAGGGAATCGAGACGGAGGCGGAACGGCGTCTTCTGATGGAAATGGGATGCACGCGCGGGCAAGGCTTCCTGTTCAGCCCCCCGGTCGGCGTAGACACTTTCGTACAACTGGCGAGCCGTACCGGCGCGGAAGCGACGATGCAGGAGGGCGCGCCGAGGTTGCTGCATCATTTGGAGACCGGCGTACTGAGGCATGCGCAATCTTGAACGCGTTCCTCGCCCCTCGACGACGCCCACGTCCTGGCGCTGTTCCTGCTCCGTCTGCGTTCATGAAATGGCCTTGAACGGCCAAGAAATCGTCACGCATCGCCACAAGTTCTTCCCGCTTGGCGGCCCTTCATGGGGCTGCCTGGTGATCCGGCTCGCTGGCGAGTCGAGCAAGCGGAAGGAAAGAGTGGATGACGCAAATGATTTACGTTGACGCGCTGAACGGGAGCGATGAAAACTCCGGCGGCTCGCCTGACGCAGCGCTGGCTAGCCTGGCCGCCGCCAAGAACGCGCTCGCCGACGGCGCACAGTTGTTTCTGCATGCTGGCCAGCAGTGGAACGAGTCGCTCTGGATTCGGCAACCGAACGTCACGGTGTCATCATACGGCGAGGGCGCGGATCCGCTGATTGACGGCGGCGGCGTGCGCCATGGGGTGATCGTGCAGGCCGCCGGGGTCACGATCGACTCCATCGACGTATCGCACGCCAGGATCGGCGTGTACGTGACCGATGGCGGGACGGCGAGCGTTCATGGCGGCGTTTACGACGGCAACGGCACGGGCATCGTCGCCGACTGGGGCGCTGCGCTGACGCTGGTGGACGGGTCCATCTGCAAGAACAGCACCCTTCGGCTCGGCGCGGGCGACGGCATTCAGGTGTCCGAGGACGCAGCCGCGACGCTGTACACGATCCGCAATGTGCAATGTCTCGATAACGACAAGCAGGGGCTCAACTTCAAGATGGGCGACGCCGACGTGTCGGGCGGGACGTTCGAGGGTAACGGCGAAACCGGCATCGTCGGCCAAGTCCACGCTGGCCACATGAACCTTACAGGGAACATCATCGCGCACAACAACGCGGGCGACCGGGGGACATTCAATCTTGGTCTCGAAAACGGAGTCGAGGTGCGCTCGACAAACAATGTCTACGCCGATCCCACGACCGGGTGGCTCGCCTGCAGCAACATCAACATCAGCGGCGAAGCCAACCTGTATTCAGTCGACGATACGTTCATCGAAAGCGCTGCCCTGACGAACTTCGTCGCCACGATTGGGACGCACACCACCAGCGCGTCCAGCGTGCTTGACGTTCTGAATCCAACGGTTGAGGTAGACCATTCCGGCGGGCGGTTCATCGACGCGTATGGCGCCGTCTCGAACGTCTCGGTCGCCAACGCCGACCTGACGTCGTGCCAATACGCCGAATATCGCGGGCCGACGGGGTGGACCGGACACCTCGACGACGCCGTTGGCGTAACCACGTCCCATTCCTACTGGGATGGCTTGCTGCTGGTGTGACTCGCGGCCGGGCAGGGGGCGCGCTGAGTTCGGCTCAGTTGCGCCCCCGCTGGCGCGCCTGCGCAACTGCGCTCTGCAAGATTTCGCCAGCATTGGCGGGAACGCGCGGGCGCAAGCGCCGTTTGGTTTCCCATGATCGAGAACCCCGAAATCAAAGTCGCATTGTCCGGTCCCGCGGTGCTCGCCAATCGCTTCGTCATCACGGCGGGACGGATCATTCGCGTCGCGTTCCTCGAGACGGGTGGCGACACTGAGCCCTCTCTGCGAACCGCCGTCGCGCTCTCGCCGGAAAACGCCAGAGAACTCGGCGAGCTGCTGTTGGCGGCCGCCGAAAAGGCCCAGTCCAGCGAGGCCGTGGAGGCCAGCGTCGCAATCGCCAGAGGCGGCGACCAGGCTAACCGGCATTAGGCCGCGCTCGGCGCTGCATCGGTCCTTCCGCCTTTCCTGACACGCTTAGGTCGCCGCCGCGGTCCACGGGGCCGACGCATTGCTCTATGCGGCCCGAGGCCAAATAGCGAGGAGTTGGCGAATTCATGTATGTAGACGACACGGCGTTTCCACCATTCGCCGCCGCCCGCCCAAACCCTGCGAACCCCGAGCTTGATTGGATTGAAGTCGCGCGTGGCGCGCCGTACTTCGTCACGGCCAGCGGCGCCGCGTGGACGCCGATCGGGCACAACGACGCGATCAGCTGGACGGAGCTCGAGGGACTTTTCCGTCGCCGCGACTTGCCCGCTGTGCGCAATCGCCTCGTGAGCCTCAGGGATCATGGCGTCACATGCATTCGGTTGATGCTCGAATATGCGCAGGTGCGCCATCGTTATATCGAGCGGCCGGTCGGCGCCTTCGTGCCCGCCATGGTGCAATTGTGGGACGACCTCTTCGCGCTATGCGAGCAGGTCGGCGTCCGCATCCTGCTCACCCCGTTCGACACCTTCTGGACATGGCTGCATTGGCGGCGGCACCCTTACAACAGCCTCCATGGCGGCCCGCTTGCGCATCCCTCCCGCATGCTCCTGTGCGCCGACGCGCGCGCGGCCATCAAGGGGCGGTTGACGTTCGCCGTGGAGCGCTGGGGCGCAAGCGGCGCGTTGTTCGCATGGGATTTGTGGAACGAGATCCATCCCGCGCAGGCGGAGGGCAGCGCGGCGGGCTTCGACGACTTCATCCATGACTTGAGCCAACATGTGCGATCCCTTGAAATGCGCCTGTATGGGCGCTCCCATCCGCAAACCGTTTCGCTGTTCGGGCCTGAGCTGACGCTGAACCCGCAGATGCGCCTCGAAGAGCCCATCTTCCGCCACCCTGACCTGGATTTCGCCAGCCTGCACATCTACGAGCATGGCACGATCGACGATCCGCGCGACACGGTCGCTCCCGCTCTGGCCATGGGGCGCATCGTCCAGCGCGCAATTGCGGAAATCCAAGATGGACGGCCCTTTCTCGATAGCGAGCATGGCCCGATCCACACG
Source organism: Hyphomicrobiales bacterium (assembly GCA_028290405.1). Classification (GTDB taxonomy): domain Bacteria; phylum Pseudomonadota; class Alphaproteobacteria; order Rhizobiales; family Beijerinckiaceae; genus Terripilifer. The sequence goes on along the minus strand of JAQGJX010000102.1, from coordinate 37,319 downwards.
TTCAAGGATCATCGCAAGACGCTGCCGGAAACCTTCGACGACGAATACTTCCGGCACATGCAATGGGCGCACGTCGCCTCAGGGGGGGCGGGCGGCGGCATGCGATGGCCCAATCGACACCCGCACGTGCTGACGCCTGGCATGCGCAAGGCGCAGCGGGCGCTCGCGGATTTTCTGCCGCTGATCGACTGGGGCGGGTTCGCTCGCGCTTGCCTCAACGGCCGGGTCGAGGCCTCCTGCGGCGATGTCGCTTCTTTTGGATGCGGCAGCGAGACGCAAGCGGTGGTCTGGCTCTTGAGAACGGACGCCATGACGCATGACGGGCGCTGCGACGCCGCGTCCGCTCCGGTTCATCTTATCGTTGGCGTGCCGGGACTCGCGCCCGGCGCCTACCGCGTCGTGGCGTGGGACACCCGCGACGGACGAGCGGTCGCGGAGTTCGATTCGACGAGCGCGCCGGGCGACCTGCTGCGCTTTCCCTGCACGCTGAGGTCGGACTTAGCCCTCGCGATCGCACGCAGGTGAACGCCGCGCGTGGCGACGGCGATCAGCTGTAGTCAGGACGGGTGCCGCTGTAGGTGTCTTCGACGCCGCTCCGGCGGCGCGGCCGCAAATTTCCGGCATGCTGCGCGCTCGCCGTGAGTCGCGCGCTGATCATCGCCCCGATGAGATAGCCGCCGACCAGGCCCGTCGCCAGCAACGCGGCGACGCCGGGGCTGCGGGCGGGCTCTGGCCCTCTGGAGCGGATAACGGGCGGGAGCGGGGGCGAGGCCCTGCGGTTGGCGGACGGGCGCCCCGGCGATGCGCCGGACGTGCGTCCCTGGGCGCCCGCGACATCCGCGATTGTCCCGAACGGCGCGGAATGGGCGCTGCCGGGCCGTACCTCGGGCGGGGCGCTGAGGTTTGCGGCGGGCCCGGTTCGATGTCCCATCGTATCTTCGGTCACGGCGTCCTCCTGGGCAGGCGCGATTGCGCTTCGACCCAATCGCCGGATCGCGCCCGCGTTCCCGATGTGGGCGCGACATTTCGCGTGCGCGAACTGCTTAGTCCCAGGAGAGTCTCCGCTCCAATGGCGGCATGCTGCCGTCAAGCGTGTCGGCGAAACGCACTGTCAGGAGTAGCGCGCCAAGTTCATCCGTGATTTCGAATGAGTTTTGAAGTTCGGGCGCGCGGCCCTTCGTGATGCTATGCGCCATCAACGAGCGCGCGCCATGAAAGGCTTCAGCGCGCATGCTCTCAAGAGCCGAGCGGCGATAACCGTCCTCGTCCACGTGAATGATCTCGCCCTCACGCCGCGTGTGCATGTAATACGTGAACATGGCCGTCCCATCTGCAAGTTGAGTCAAATAGGGCGCGCAAAAAGCGGCCATAGATTGTTCGGTAGCGCACTTTCGTCGCGGAACGCGCAATCGCCCGCTTGAAACCTATATTGTCGGTCATGGGTTTTCGATTCGGGGCTTGTGCGGCGTACCGGCCGCGAGCGCCGAGAAACCAACGGTGCGTGATGTCGCAATCGTCATTGAAGAACATTCTCCTCCGGCAAATGACGGCGCAGGACTTCGCGCGGGTCAAGGACAGCCTTCAACCTGCGCCCTTGCAGGTGCGGGATTATGTCGTGCAGGCGAACCGCCCCGTAACCCACATCTACTTTCCTGAGGACGGCCAGCTTTCAGTATTGGTCAAAGTCGCGGGTTCGGAGCCGATCGAGGTCGGGATGGTCGGGCGCGAGGGCATGTCCGACATGGCGCCCGCCGAGCGCACGCCTCTCGACACCATGTGCCAGATCGCAGGCCACGCGCATCGGATTGAACGCGAGACGTTCATGGCGGCGGTTCGGGCGAGCGCTGAACTGAGCGATCTCGTGCTGCGGTATGAGAACTTCATGCTGTTGCAACTGTCCTATACGGCGCTCTCCCACGGGAGTTTCACGCTTGAAGAACGGCTCGCGCGCTGGCTCCTGATGGTTCATGACCGCGTCGACACCGACGAGATTGCGCTCGTCCATGATTTCTTTTCGTGGATGCTGGCCGTGCGGCGAGCCGGCGTGACGGAGGCGTTCAAGTCCCTCAGGGCGAACGGCTGCATCGAGGTCGGCCGCGGCAAGATCACCATCGTGGACCGCGCCGCGCTGATCGAACTTTCGTCCGGCAGCTATGGCCCCGCCGAGGCTGAATACGAGCGGCTCGTGGGCGTCGCCCCCAGCCGCCGCGCGGGCGGCCCTCGACCCTAGCCCTCAAGCCTCCCCCAAGCCCAAGGCTGCGCGTTGCGGATAGCGGCGCTTGTCGCCGCGCTGACGCACCCCATGTACGAATTCGTACCCGACTCCGGCTTCTGGGATTGGTCGCCGCGCGTTAAAGGACGCGCCGCCTTCATGTGACTTTGACCGCAATGCTTCAGAACTCCCTGCGAAACAAGCTCCTCCAGAAGTTCCCCGCCGCCGACTTCGACAGGCTCAAGCCTGACCTGAGGCTGGTTGAGATGAAACTTCGCGACGTTCTGGTGAGGCCAGGTTATCCCATCGATCACGTCTACTTCCCCGAAAGCGGACAGATCTCCGTATTGGCGAAGGTCGCGCAATCAGAGCCGATCGAGGTGGGGATGATTGGCTGGGAAGGCATGTCCGACATGATCCCCACCGGCAGGTCGCCCCTGGAGTCGATCGTGCAGGTTCCAGGCGAAGCGCACCGCGTCGACCGCGAGTTGCTCATGCGCGTCACAAGAGAGAGCGCAGAGCTCTCGGACCTGCTGCTGCGTTATGAAAACTTCCTGCTCATGCAATTGTCCTTCACCGCGCTCTCCCATGGCGGCTTCTCCATAGACGAGCGCCTCGCGCGTTGGCTTTTGATGGTGCACGACCGCGTGGAAGGGGACCAGATCCCGCTGGTGCACGAGTTCTTTTCCTGGATGCTCGCCGTGCGCCGCCCCGGCGTGACGAACGCGTTCAAGACGCTGCGGGAATGCGGCGCCATCGAAACCGGACGAGGCTTCGTCACCATCCGCGACCGCGACATGCTGATAGACATCGCCGCCGGGAGCTATGGCCCGGCGGAAGCGGAATACGAAAAGCTGATCGGCGTGCCTGCGACAAAGGGGCGGCACGCCGCCAAATGAGCGGGTCACTGTTTGCGGTGTGATCTGGCCCGCGTGCCTGACGAAGGCTCACGCAAGCGGCGGCTTTCGGCCCTCGCGTGACGAGGGAGAGAAAGAAGCGCTTGTGCGACTTCGAAAGCGCCGACGCCTGGGAGCAACCGCTCGGCTCCCCATGTTTTCGCGGCTCCATGCGCGCCGCAATGTGCCCTGGCATGGATCCACCGCGTCAACCTGCGGACGGCTCCGATTGACGTGCGGGATGGGCGAGGGACTCGATCCGATCGCCGGGTCCCTAGAGGAAGTTGCAACACGGAATGTCCGCAGCGCTGGGCGCGTGAGGCCGGGTACCGCTGACGATTACAACCAGTCTGAGAGGTCGCCAGGGCGCTTCCCAGCGGGCCCGAGACCTTGGGCCGGGTTGAGGAAGTAAGATCGGCCTGAAGTGGACGCTTGGCTGGGGGACTAGGATTCGAACCTAGATTGACGGAGTCAGAGTCCGCAGTTCTACCGTTGAACTATCCCCCAAGGAAAAGCCTGCGTTTTCAGCGGCTCGTCATTGGCGCAGGGCAGGTGTCCGGGAAGCCGGAGGCGCCGTGCGGTGGGCGGTTCATAATGGGTTCCGGCGGGGCGTGTCAACCGCCGCGACAGCGTTCCGGCTGGTTTCGTTCGGCCTTTCGTCGGGGCGTCGGCATGCCTATGTGGGGGAGGGCGGTTCGCCCCTAAAGACGCTTTCCGACGGCCGCGCTTGGCGCCGGGGCGCGCGCGTGCTTACAATCTGAGCGAAACGCGCTGCGATGATCGAATCGCGGCGCCATGGAGTATTACGTGTCGAGCCAATGGACCGGCGCCACCGGGGCGGGCGCGCCTCCCGCCGGGTCGTCGCAGGGGGGAGGGGCGTCGCATGGGGGACATGGCGTCGCTGGTGCGGCCCATCCGCCGGCGCAAAGACGCACGTCTGAAACCTACGCCGCGCTGGACCTTGGCACCAACAATTGCCGCCTGCTGATCGCCCGGCCCTCCCACGAGGGCTTCCGCATCGTGGACGCCTTCTCGCGCATCGTTCGGCTGGGCGAAGGCCTGGGGCATAGCGGGCGCCTCGCGGAGGGCGCCATTCGCCGCACCGTGGGCGCGCTGGCAGTCTGCCGCGACAAGATGAGCGCGCGGGGCGTCACCCGTTCGCGGCTGATCGCCACCGAGGCGTGCCGCGCCGCGTCCAACGGCACGGAGTTCCTCGCCCGCGTCGCCGACGAGGTCGGCATCGATCTTGAGATCGTCGACCGGGAGACCGAGGCCCATCTGGCGGCCGCCGGCTGCGCCGCGCTGGCCGATCGGGACGCCAAATCCATCCTGCTGTTCGACATCGGCGGCGGCTCCACCGAAATCGTCTGGCTGGCGCGGCGGGGGCCGGGCGCGTCCGACGCGCTGCGCGACCGCATCCGCATCTGGACCTCGCTGTCCATGGGGGTGGTGACGCTGGCCGAGAAGTTCGGCGGGCACGACGTGGACGACGAGACCTTCGAACGTATGGTGGACCATGTGTCGGCCGCCCTGGCGCCTTTCGCCGAGAAGGCGAAGACTGAGGCGCGGTGCGAGCGTTTCCACCTTCTGGGCACGTCCGGCACGGTGACGACGCTGGCGGGCGTGCACCTCGGGCTGGCGCGCTACGACCGTCGCCGCGTCGACGGACTCTGGATGTCCGACGAGGAAGTTGAAGACGCCACGGATCTTTTGCGCAATATGAGCTATGACGAGCGGGCGGCCAACGGCTGCATCGGCCACGAGCGTGCGGACCTTGTGCTCGCCGGCTGCGCCATTTTCGAGGCTATCCGCCGCGCCTTTCCGGCGCAGCGCATCCGCATCGCCGACCGCGGCCTGCGAGAGGGAATACTCGTGCAATTGATGAGTTCAGACGGCGTCTGGCGCCACGCGCCTTTCCGCGAGATCGCCCCATGAGCGCGGCGAAGGGCGGCCCCGGCTCCAGCGGGCACGAGGGCGGGCGCTCGCTGAAGGTGCGCGTCAAGTCCACCGGCAAGCGCACCATGTCGTCCAAGCTCTGGCTGGAGCGGCAGTTGAACGATCCCTTCGTGGCGCAGGCGCGCCGCGACGGCTGGCGCTCGCGCGCGGCCTTCAAGATCATCGAGCTTGACGAACGCTACCACCTGTTCAAGCCGGGCCAGAAGATCGTCGATCTGGGCGCAGCCCCCGGCGGCTGGTCGCAATATGCGGCCAAGAAGGTCGGTTCCGCGGACGGCAAGGGCAAGGTCGTGGGCATCGACCTGCTCGATGTCGAGACCATCGCGGGCGTCGATTTCACCATCATGGACTTCCTCGAGCCGGACGCGCCGGAGCGGCTGAAAGCCATGCTGGGCGGGCGCGCGGACGGCGTCATCTCCGACATGGCGGCCAACACCACGGGCCACAAGAAGACCGACCATCTGCGTATCGTGCATCTGGCCGAGCTTGCGGTGGAGTTCGCCTGCGAGGTGCTGGCGCCCGGCGGTTTCTTCGTCGCCAAGCTGTTCCAGGGCGGATCGGAAGGCGAGATGCTCAACGCCCTCAAGCGCGACTTCACCGTGGTGCGCCACGTGAAGCCGAAGGCGAGCCGGGCGGATTCGGCGGAGCTTTACGTGCTCGCCACCGGCTTCCGGGGCGAGGCGCGCGACGTCAGCGAGCGTTCGCCTATCGTCCCAGAGTGGACCTGACGCTTTCGACGATCTCGCGCGGCGTCGCATAGAGCCGCGCGATCAGCGCCTCCACGTCTTCGCCTGAGGTCGCGGCGACGTCGATGCGCAGGCGCCGGGCTTCCGCCAGCAGCTCCGGGTCCGCCAGCGCGGCCATGAAGGCCTTGCGCAGCGCCGCCACGCGCTCCCGGGGCGCTTCCGCCGCCACCACGAAGGGGCGGCCCAGCACGTTCTGCGAATAGAACAGGTCCAGCGCGCGGCGGTCCGCCTCTGTCGCGGTGAGCTTGCCGGTGACGGGCGCGCCATAGGCGGCCAGCTCCGGCAGGCCGTCCATGTCCTCCTGGGCGATCAGCCGGAAGCGCTTGTCCTGCAGCAGGTTCGGGTATTGCACCGAGAGCGTCGACCACGCCAGCCCGCAGGCGCCGTGCACCTCGCCGCGCTCGGCCGCCAGCGTCACCTCGCGCGAGCCCGCATAGCCGCGCACCACCTTGTACTTCGTGCCCAGATAGCGGTTGGACATCAGCGGGAAATCGACCGTGGTGCCGCCGTCCGCCGTGGCGCCGAGGATGACTTCGGCGCGCCTGGCGTCTTCGATGGACCCGGCCGGAGCGTCCGCGCGCAGCACGCAGGTGTAGACCTCGTGGCTGGCGGAGCCGAGGTTCTGGAATTTCGCCGGATCATGCTTGATGCGGCCCGCGTCGCCCAGCAGCGGCTCCAGCATCGCGCTGGCGTAGATGGCGCCGATCTGCGTGCCGTCCCTGGGCAGGATGTTGGCGAGGTTCGCCGCAGCCGTGTTGCTGCCGGCGCCCGGCATGTTGGCGGGCGTCACGTTGGGCGCCCCGGGGATGTGGCGGCCGATGTGGCGCGCCACGAGGCGGCCATAGGTGTCGTAGCCGCCGCCCGGCGCCGCGCCGATGACGATGGTGACCGTGCGGCCCTTGTAGAAGGCGCCCGCGTCCTGCGCGTGCGCGGCGCCCGCCCCCAAGGCTGCGGCGCCCTGCAGGAGCGCCCAGAAGAGCTTGCTGCTATTCATTCCGCCGCCTGCTCCTTCTGCGGGCCGCCCTTGGGGCCGCGCATTCTGATGGATCCTGCAATGCCTTCCGCGGCGTTGGGCGGCAGGCGCAGGAAGAACAGCGTCGAGGCCAGCATCAAGCCGCCCAGCAGGACGAACGCGGGCCCGAACGTGTCCGCTCCCACCTGCGCCGCGCCGCTGTGGATCTGGGTGAGCTCCACCGCCAGCGCGCCCAGAGCCACGCCCGCCGAGGCGCCGACCTGCATGATGGCGGCGTTCATCGTGGTGGCGCGGCTCATGCGCTGGTTCTCCACGTCCGCGAACACAAGCCCGTTCAGCGCCGTGAATTGCAGCGAGCGGAAGAATCCGCCGGTGATCAGCACGACGAGAATGACAGCATGGGGCGTCTGCGGCGTGAACAGCGCGTTCGCCGCCATGAACGCGGCCGTGATGGCGCCGTTGATGAGCAGCACGTTGCGGAAGCCGAACGTGCGCAGGGACCACGGGCCGGTGAACTTCATCGCCAGCGCGCCGATGGCGCCCGCGAACGTCAGCAGGCCGGACTGGAACGGCGACAGGCCGAACCCCAGTTGCAGCAACAGCGGCAGCAGGAAGGGCAGGGCGCCGATGCACAGCCGAAACAGCACGCCGCCCGCAAGGGCCGTGCGGAACGTGGGAATGCGCAACAGCGTGAGGTCCAGCACCGCATTGTCGCGCCCGCGCGCATACAGAACGTACACGATGAGGGACGCGAGCCCCGCGCCGATCAGCGCCGCGTTCAGCAGGGGCGACACGAAGTGCCCGCCCAGCAGCGAGAACCCGAACACGAGGCCCGAGAAGCCGACGCCGGTCAGCAGGAAGCCCGCAAGGTCGAACGGTCCCGGGTTCTCCTCCCGCACGTCGTCGATGTAGAGGCTCGCCAGCACGACCCCGAGCGCTCCCACCGGCACGTTGATCCAGAAGATCCAGCGCCAGTTGAAATAGGTGGAGATGAAGCCGCCGAGCGGCGGGCCCATGAGGGGGCCGATCATCGCCGGCACGGTGAGCCACACGAACGCCGCCACCATCTGCGCGCGCGGCACTGAGCGCAGCACGATGAGCCGCCCGACGGGCAGCATCATGGAGCCCCCGAAACCCTGCAGCACCCGCGCGCCCACCATCTGCCAGATGGAGTTCGACATGCCGGACATGATGGAGCCGACGACGAAGATGACGAGCGCCAGGCGGAACACGTTGCGGGCGCCGAACCGGTCCGCCACCCAGCCGCTGGCGGGAATGAACACCGCGAGGGAGAGCAGGTACGACGTGATGGCGAGCTTCAGCGACAACGCGTCCGTGCCAAGGTCCGCCGCGATCAGCGGCAGGGAGGTGGAGATGACGGTGGAGTCGATGTTCTCCATCAGCAGCGCGCAGGCGACGATCAGCGGCGTGATGAGTTGCTTGTTCAAGTGGGCGCTGTCCGCAGGAGGGCTGCGCGGCAGACTAGAAGAAACGCGGCGATCCGCAAAGGGTTTGCGGCGCACTGGACCGCGCGCCTCCCGGCGCGCGCCCAAGACCGCCTCAAAGCTGATGAAGCCCGCTTTCCCGGACGCGCAACGATCCGGGACCCAGAGCCGCCGGATGAGGCGCCCGCCCCTGAACCCCGGGTGCGCTTCGCGCCCCGGGGACGTGGTGCGTGGATCATCTTCGCGCAGGCGAGCCTTACTTCACCATCTCGACATTGAGGATGGCCGTTCGGCCGTCCCGGTTCGCCGTAAGCGCGTCGGCGAAGGCCTTGGCGAGCGCGTCGGGTGTGGAGACCTTGGCGCCGAAGAAGCCGAAATGGCTTCCCAGCTCGTGGTACTCCGGCCCGTCGATCTCCACGCCGTGATGGAAGCGCGTCGTGTCCGCGTAGCCGCCCTTGTAGTAGATCACGTGGCCCTTGCGCATGGCCTCGTACTTCTTGTTGTTGCAGACCACGATGATGATCGGCAGCTTGTGCGTCTTGGACGCGCCGAGCGCCTGGATGATCGGGTTGTAGAGGAACGATCCGTCGCCCACGAACAGCACCACCGGGCGGTCAGGCGACGCAAGCTTGACGCCCAGCGCCGCCCCGATGCCCTGGCCGAGCGCGCCGCCCGTCACGCGGAAGAAGCTTTGCGGCTCGTCCAGCGGCAGGTGCGGGCGCATGACGGGCATGTGCGTGATGGTCTCGTCGCAGACGATCGTGTTCCCGGGCAGCGCCTTGCCGGCGACGTCCGCCAGCGCCAGCGCGTCGATGGCGCCCGTCGCCACGGACTTTTCGCGCGCGGCCGCCATGCTGGCCACATAGGCGTCATGGACGCCCTTCCATTTGGCGCGGCGCGCCTCGATCTTCGCCGCGTCCCCGGGGCCGGGCTTCGCGGCGGCGGTCAGCATCCGCAGGGCGGCGGCGACGTCGCCTTCCAGATAGCTGTCGGCGTGCAGCACCTGGTAGCCGAGGTGCGTCTTCAGCGGATACTCGCTGATGGACACGATCTTGCCGACGCCCGGGCGCTTGGAGGGCGTGTACCAGGGGGTCTTGCCGCTCACCAGCAGGATAAGGTCGCTGTCCTCGACGTGCTCGAAGGTCTGGTAGCCCTGCCACATGTCGTGGTTGCGCGGGAAGTTCGAGTAGACGCTCGCGCGGCCGTTGACGACCGGCACGGCCAGCGCGTCCGCCATCTCGACGAGCGCGTGGAACGCTTCGGGATCGCGGCCCGCCAGTTCCACAACCACCACGGGGTTCCTGGCGGCGCGCAGCAGCGCCGCAACCTCCTCCACGTCCTGCTGCATGGCCTGGGTCCGGGGCGCCGGGGCGACCTTGCGCAGGTCGTCGGGGCGCTTCCACTCCTGCAGCAGCGCCTCCAGCGACACGTTGACGTAGACCGGCCCGCGCGGCGTGCGCTGGGAGATCTCCGCGCCGCGCACGATGGTGTGGTACAGCGTCGAATGATTGTTGACGTGGGTGGCGTACTTCACGATGGGCGCCACATAGCGTTCCGAACCGCCCTCGCTGACGCCGCCGTAGAATTGCGGCTCGACCTCGCGCTCGGGATCGTCCCCGTAGGTGGTCGATTCTCCGGACATCACCAGCATGGGCATTTCGGCCTTGGTGGCGCTCAGCATCGCCATGGAGCCGTGCATGAGGCCCACGCCCGCATGCAGCAGAACCGCCTGCATGCGGCCCGTCACGGCCGTGTAGCCCAGCGCCATGTCGACCGCGAGCGTCTCATGCCAGCAATCGAGAAACTTCGGGCCGTCGTTCTTTTCCACCGTCTGGCGCGACATGGCCTCCCACACCGGGCTCCATTCCGAGCCGGGCGAGGAGATGATGTAATCCACGCCCAGGTTGCGCATGGCTTCAAGTACGGCTTCGCCGCCGTCGACCGAGTTCTTCAATGTGACCTCCCTGCAGGCCGCCCGTCGGCCCTTTTTTGTCGTCGAAAACGGCGGCCCGCAGGCCGCCGGCGCTGATGTCGGTTATTCCGCCGCGGCCTGCGCGGCGAAGGGCGAGGATTTCACCTGATAGGCCTGCAGGGCGGGCAGCACGTCGCGGCCGAAGCGGCGGATCTGCTCAAGGAACAGCTCCTGCGGCATGGCGCCCCGGTTCATGCTGAGCAGCAGCGTGCCGGCGCCGGCGCGCTCGGCGGCGTCGATGAGCCGCTGGGTCACCTCGTCTGGCGAGCCCCAGGGCATGTTCTGCGCCTGCTTCTCCACGTCCGCGAAGGTGAGCTTGCGGAAGTCGTCGCGCGAGCGCTCGAACGCCTTCAGGTTTTCCTGGCTCACGTAGTCGCTGGCGCGCTCGCTCACATAGCCCGAGCCGCGCTGCTTGCTGGTCTCGGTGAAATTGCCGTGGCTGTAGATCGTGGTGTTGAAATACAGGTGGTACGGCGCGTTCTGGCGCACGGCCTCCGCCTTGCTGTCGGCGACGAAGACGTTGGCGGGCAGGGAGATGTGGTCGGGCGTGATCGTGCGGCCGTGCTGCGCGAGGCTCTGCGCGTACAGGCGCACCGCGTCCAGCCGCAGGCCTTCGGTGGCGGCGCCGGGCGTGATCGGAATGTTGCGGGCCGCCGCCCACTCGATGGACTCGCGGCTGCCGGTGACGGGAATCCACACCGGCGGGCCCGGCTGCTGGTAGGGACGCGGCCAGATGGCGATGTCCTTGTGGCTCCAGAACTTGCCCTCGTAGGAGAAGATGTCCTCGGACCAGGCGCGCGTGACGATCTCGTAGGCTTCCTCGAAGCGCTCGCGCGATTCGCTCATCGGCACGTTGTGCACCGCGTATTCACGCGGAATGCCGCGCGCGAAGCCGGAGATGATGCGCCCGTTCGACATGCAGTCGAGCATGGCGAGTTCCTCCGCCAGCCGCAGCGGATTGTGCAGCGGCAGCAGGTTCGCGTAGATCAGCAGCTTGATGTTCTTGGTGCGCTGCGCGGCGGCGGCGGCCAGCAGGTTGGGCGAGTTCATCAGCCCGTAGGGGGAGGTGTGGTGCTCGTTGAAGCCCACGCCGTCGTAGCCCAGCCGGTCCATCTCCTCCCAGGCGTCCAGGTGCTCCGCATAGGTGCGGGCGACGACCTTGGGGTCGCAATGGGCCGCGCCGAGCGGGTAGGGCAGTTCGCCGTCCACCCGCAGATGGTCGAGATGCGTGGCGTAGGGCAGAAGATCGAAGACGAAGACTTTCACGGTTTCCCCCGGGCGGCCGAGCGGCTCGGCCTGCTATTTCAAAAGCGCGCGCATCATCGTCGCGCGGCGTCGCGGGGTCAAGGAAGCGCACGGAATTGGCGCCTTGCGGGCTTTCGCGCGGGACGGCTAATCGGCCAGCAGCATGCGGCCCCGCGCGTGGATCTTCGCCAGGATCGCCTCGAGCTGCGCGCGCTCGGCCTCGGTCAGCGTCTCCGTCAGGTCCTGCTCGAGGTCGCGCGCCAGCGGCACGATCTGGCCATAGACCGCAAGCCCCTCGGCGCTCAGGCTCAACAGGTGGGCGCGCTGGTCCCTGGGGTTCGTCTTGCGCTGCACCAGCCCCTTGTCGGCGAGGCGGATCGCGGCGCGGCTCACGCGCACCGGGTCCATCTGGGTGCGTTCGATGATGTCCTGCGTGGGGATGCGGTCCGTCTCGGCCAGCACGGCCATCACGCGCCATTCGGGAACGGTGAGCCCGAAGGATTCCTCGTAGCGGCGGGCGAACACCCGGCTCACGCTCTCGGCCGCGACGGACAATTGGTAGGGCAGGAACCGGGACAGAGACAGCCGTTTCGCCGCGTCCTCCGGTTGCATGTCCGCCTTCGCCGATTTTCCGCCGGTCATGGTCTGTTCCGCCTGTGGGCGCCCATTCAGCATGAGGACGCGTCCGGCGGCAAATAATTTCATTGGATACGATCGGGCGGATTTTCAGGCTGGCGTACGCTGACGGCGCCGCTAAAGTGCCCACGGGAGTCGTGGCGCCGTGGGGACGGCGCCCGTGCAATTCCGAGGAGGGAATACACATGACCATTTCGAGACGCGGCGTCGTCGCCGCAGCGGGCGGGCTCATCGCCGCCCCCGCCATCCTGGGCGCGACCAGCGCCAGCGCGCAGGCCGTCACCACCCTGCGCTTCCACCACTTCCTGCCCGCCGTCTCCAACGTCCACACGCGCCTCATCATGCCGTGGGCGAAGAAGGTGGAGGAGATTTCCGGCGGCAAGCTCAAGGTGCAGGTGTTCCCCGCCATGCAGCTCGGCGGCACGCCGCCCCAGCTCTACGATCAGGCCAAGGACGGCGTGGTCGACATGGTGTGGACGCTGCCCGGCGCGACCCCGGGCCGTTTCCCGTCGGCGGAAGTGTTCGAGCTGCCCTTCATCGCGAACCAGAAGGGCATCGTGAACGCCCGCGCGGCGCATGAGTTTTCGCAGACGCACCTGCTCAACGAGACCAAGGACACCAAGCTCCTTTGCTACTGGTGCCACGACGGCGGCGTGCTGCACTCCACCCGCAAGGTCGAGAAGCTGGAAGACCTGAAGGGCATGAAGCTGCGCTTCCCGGCGCGCCTCACCGGCGAGGCCCTGAAGGCCGTCGGCGTAGCGGCCATCGGCATGCCGGTGACGCAGGTGCCCGAGAGCGTGTCGCAGCGCGTCATCGACGGCGCCATCGTGGCGTGGGAGGTCGTGCCCTCGATCAAGCTGGCGGAACTGGCCAAGTTCCACCTCGAAATCCCCGGCAACCCGACGCTCTACACCGCCGCGTTTTTCATCGTGATGAACAACGAGAAGTACGCGGGGCTGGCGCCTGAATTCCGCAAGATCATTGACGACACGATGGGCATGGAGTTCGCCACCGCCGCCGGCAAGATGTGGGACGAGGCGGGCGCCGAGGTGAAGGAAGCCGTGCGCAAGCGCGGCAACACCATCACGGTGCTTCCGGAATCCGAAAAGCAGGCGTGGATCAAGGCCGCCGAGCCCGTCACCGCCAAGTGGATCGAGGACATGAAGGCCAAGGGCCTCGACGGCGCCAAGCAGATCGCGGACGCCAAGGCGCTGCTGGCCAAGTACGCCGCCTCCTGATCGCGCCCTGAAGGCCGCCCCGGCGGGCGGCCTTCCTCTCCCCGAGCGCCGGAACGCCCCATGTCGATGCAAGCTGAACCTGTCGCCGCAGACCGCTCGCCTGTGCGGCTGGCGGCGACCCTCGTGGCCTTCGTGGGCGGTCTCCTGTCCTTTGGCATTGCGGTGCTGGTGACCGTGAGCGTGCTCATGCGCTGGCTTCTGGGCATGCCGCTGCCGGGCGATTTCGAATACGTGCAGATGGGCACGGCTCTGGTGGTCTTCTGCTGCCTGCCCCTGTGCCAGATCGACCGGGGCAACATCATCGTCGACACGTTCACCTCGCGCCTGTCGCCCAGGGCGCAGGGCGCGATCGACGCGCTTTGGGACGTGGTCTACGCCATCGTCATAGGGGTGATTTCCTGGAGCATGGTGCAGGGCGTCATCGACGCGTTCCGCACCGGCGAATCCACCATGGTGTCGCAAGTGCCGCTCTGGCCGGCGCTGCTCGTCTCCACCGCGCTGCTCATTTTCCTCGTCCTCGCCGCGCTCTACACGGCTCAACGCCTGCTGCGGAGCCGTTCATGAGCCCTCTCTTCGTCGCGCTCGCCGGCTTTGGCGCCATGCTGCTGCTCATCGGCGCGCGCATGCACGTCGGCCTCGCCATGCTGGTCACGGGCGCCGTCGGCTACATCCACCTGTCGAGCCTGCACGCCTTCCTCGGCTACATGAAGACGAACACGTACCACCAGTTCGCCAACTACACGCTGTCGGTCATCCCGCTGTTCATCCTCATGGGCGCGCTGGCGGAGCATTCGGGCCTATCCACCAAGCTGTTTCGCGCCGCCGCGTCGCTCGTCGGCCATGTGCGCGGCGGGTTGGCGTATGCGGTCATCCTCGCCTGCACGGGCTTTGGCGCCATCTGCGGATCCTCCGTCGCCACCACGGCCACTTTCGGCAGGGCGGCGCTGCCGGAGCTGGAGCGTTACAAGTACGACGGCGGCTTCTCCACCGGCGTCATCGCCGTGGGCGGCACGCTGGGCATCCTCATCCCGCCCTCTGTGATCCTGGTGGTGTACGCCATCGCCACGGAGCAGAACATCGCCAAGCTGTTCATGGCCGCGTTCGTCCCAGGCCTGCTGGCGGCCGTCTTCTACTGCGTCACCATCGCCGTCGTGGTGCGCCGCAAGCCCGGTTGGGCGCCCCTGCAGGAGCGCATGACCCGGCAGGAAACGCTGCGCGTCATCGGCGCCGCGTGGCCCGTGCTCATCGTGGCCTTCGTGGTCGTTGGCGGCATCTACGGCGGCGTCTTCACGCCCACGGAGGGCGCGGCGGTCGGCGTCGTCTCCATGTTCGTCATCGGCCTCGCCCAGCGCTCGCTGGGCTGGAAGGAGATTCGCGCCAGCCTCATGCAGACGGTGACCACCACGGGCATGATCTTCGTCATCCTGCTCGGGTCGGAGGTGTTCAACTCCTTCCTCGCCCTGTCGCAATTGCCCACCGAGGCCGCCGCGTGGATCGCCGGGCTGGGGCTCTCGCCCTACGCGGTGCTGGCCGTGCTGCTGTTCTTCTACATCGTGCTGGGCGCGGTGATGGACGAGCTCGCCATGCTGCTGCTGACCCTGCCGGTGTTCTTCCCCATCGTGTCGGCGCTCGATTTCGGCATCCCGCCGGACGACGTGGCGATCTGGTTCGGCATTCTCGTGCTCATCGTGGTGGGCATCGGCCTCACCGCGCCGCCCATCGGGCTCAACGTGTTCGTCATCAGCTCGATCGCGACCCGCGTGCCGATCTCCGCCACCTATCGCGGCGTCCTGCCGTTTCTCGTGGCGGACGTGGTGCGGCTGGCCCTGGTGATGGCGTTTCCCGCGCTGGCGCTCGGCATGGTCCGCTGGCTGAGCTGAAGCGGCGGACGGGCGCGCCCGTCACGACGCTTTGCGTCCCGGGGCGCCCGTGCTAAGAGCCGCCGCCAACCCCTTTCGCGCGGATTCTTCATCCGCCCGTCCTCGAACACGCGGCGAACCGCCGCCGGAGGTATTGGCGCCATGGCCATCATCCATAGACCGACGCTGGTCGAAGCCCTCACGTTCGACGACGTGCTCCTGCGGCCCGGCCACTCGGAGGTCATGCCCTCCATGGTCGAGGTGAAGACGCGGCTCACCCGCTCCATCACCCTGAACCTTCCCATCATTTCCTCCGCCATGGACACCGTGACGGAGGCGCGCCTCGCCATCGCCATGGCGCAGGCGGGCGGCATCGGGGTTATCCACCGCAATCTCGAGCCCGAGCAGCAGGCCGAGGAAGTGCGCCGCGTGAAGCGCTTCGAAAGCGGCATGGTCATCAACCCGATCACGATCTTCCCGGACGAGACGCTGGCGGACGCGCTGGCGCTGATGGACCATCACCGAATCTCCGGCATTCCGGTCGTGGAGCGCGGTCCCGGCGGGCGCCCGGCGAAGCTGGTCGGCATTCTCACCAACCGCGACGTGCGCTTCGCCGACAACCCCTTGCAGCCCGTCTCCGAACTGATGACCAAGAAGCTCGTCACGGTGCGCGAAGGGGTGAAGCAGGACGAGGCCAAGCGCCTGCTGCACCAGCACCGGATCGAAAAGCTGCTGGTGGTGGACAACGAGGAGCGCTGCGTCGGCCTCGTCACCGTCAAGGACATGGAAAAGGCGACCCTGAACCCCCACGCCTGCAAGGACGAGCAGGGCCGCCTGCGCGTGGCCGCTGCGTCCACCATCGGCGACAAGGGCTATGACCGCGCGCTGATGCTCATCGACGCTGGCGTGGACTGCATCGTGGTCGACACCGCCCACGGCCATTCCCAGAACGTGCTCGACCAGGTGACTCGCATCAAGCGCATCTCCAACAAGGTCGCGGTCATCGCCGGCAACGTCGCCACCGCCGAGGGCACGAAGGCGCTGATCGACGCGGGCGCGGACGCCATCAAGATCGGCATCGGGCCGGGCTCCATCTGCACCACCCGCATCGTGGCGGGCGTGGGCGTTCCGCAGCTCACGGCGATCATGGACTCCGCCGAAGAGGCCATGAAGGCCGACGTGCCGGTGATCGCCGACGGCGGCATCAAGTATTCCGGCGACCTCGCCAAGGCCATCGCGGCGGGCGCCGAATGCGTGATGATCGTCTCGCTGCTGGCCGGCACGGAAGAGAGCCCTGGCGACGTGTTCCTGTTTCAGGGGCGTTCGTTCAAGTCGTATCGCGGCATGGGCTCCGTCGGCGCCATGGCGCGCGGCTCGGCCGACCGCTATTTCCAGCAGGACATCAAGGACCAGATGAAGCTGGTGCCGGAAGGCATCGAAGGCCAGGTGCCCTACAAGGGTCCGGTCGGCGCGGTGCTGCACCAGCTTGCTGGCGGCCTGCGCGCCGCAATGGGCTACGTGGGCGCCGCGACGGTGCGCGAGTTCCAGCAGCGCGCCAGCTTCGTGCGCATCACCGGCGCGGGCCTGCGCGAAAGCCACGTCCACGACGTGTCCATCACCCGCGAAAGCCCGAACTACCCGGGCGGCATCTGACGGCCTGACGGCCCGCGCGAGCGCCTTCTCCCGCACGCGGGAGGAGGCCGCCTAGCGGCCGCGCGTGCTGGACATGCGCCCGAAAGACGCGTGCAGCAGCTCCATCTTCCGCTTGCCCTCGGGATCGGCCATGCCGTCGCCGCACGAGCGTTCGATGTCGTTCCGGATTTCATCGAGCTCCTTCTCGGTCAGGTGCTCGATCCCGATGAAGTCGTTGCGCGCGTCCGACACGGCGCGGAGCAATTCGTCGAGCTTGGCCTGGATGGCCGCCCCGTCGCGGTTCTGCGTGTTCTGGATCAGGAACACCATGAGGAACGTGACGATGGTGGTGGACGTGTTCACCACCAGTTGCCACGTGTCGGAAAATCCGAACAAAGGCCCGCTGGCCGCCCACAGGATGATGGTCGCGCAGCAGATCACGAAGGTGAGCGGGCGCCCCGAGACGCGGGCGACCTGGTTGGCGAACCGCGTAAAGTAATGTTCCATGTTCTGAACCGCTTTGCTGGACGTGCCTGAGCGGCGTAGCGGATTGATTTGGCGGGCGCCAGCGTCTCGTGCGCGCCGCTCCCGCAACGCTTGCGTCGCCGGCGCGCGATGCGGCAAGATGGCCCCGACTGTTTTGCAAGGAGGCGACATGCGCGGACCCCATGACGTTGGCGGGCTGGAGGACGGCCCCATCGACAACTCCACGCACGAACTGGCCTTCTGGGAGAAGCAGATCGACGCCGTACGCGGCGTCGTCGGCGCCAAGGGCATCGCGTCCGGGCACGAAAACCGCCGCAACATCGAGCAGCTTGGCCACGACGTCTACGAGAAGCTGAATTATTACGAGCGCTGGACGGCGGCCTTGCAGCGCCAGCTGATCGACAAGGGCGTGCTCACCCAGGACGAGATCGACGCCAAGGTGGCGCAGGTGCGCCAGCGGCTCGCCGAGACGGGCGAACTGGAGCTGCGGGCGGAGGAGGAGACGAAATGCCTGTGACGCAGCGTTTCCGTGAAGGCGACCTTGTGCGCGTGCGCGAGGATTACCCCATCGGCCACTTCCGCACGCCGGTCTACATCCGCGGCAAGACGGGCCGGGTCACGCGCGGTTTCGGCGCCTACGGCAATCCCGAGACGCTGGCGTTCGGCCTGCCGGGCGAGAAGAAGTACGTCTACGAAGTCAGTTTCCAGCAAGCCGAGATCTGGCCGGCCTACAAGGGCTCGCCGCGCGACACGCTGGCCATCGACCTCATGGACAACTGGCTTGAAAAGCCCTGAGCCGCAGGAACAAAGCACATGAGCAACGATCCGCACGGCCATCATCATGACCATGACCATGACCACGACCACGACGGTCATCACGGTCACGACCATCACGCGCCGCCGCAGCCTGACGACAAGGTGCATTCCTATTACCAGATCCTCGGCATCGCCCTGAAGGAGCTGCTGATCGAGAAGGGCGTCGTCACGGCCGACGAGGTGCGCGCCGCCATGGAGGCGCGCGATTCCATCACCCCCGCCAATGGCGCGAAGGTTGTGGCGCGAGCGTGGGCCGATCCGGGTTTCCACGAGCGCCTCATCGCCGACGCCAACACGGCCATCCGCGAGCTTGGATTCCAGACCGCCACCACCCAATTGGTGGCGTTGCAGAACACGCCGGACGTGCACAACGTGGTCGTCTGCACCCTGTGCTCCTGCTATCCGCGCGACCTGCTGGGCCTGCCGCCCTCCTGGTACAAGAGCCGCGCCTATCGCGCCCGCATCGTGCGCGAGCCGCGCGCCGTGCTGGAAGAGTTCGGGCTGGAGGTGCCGGCCTCGCAGGAGGTGCGGGTGCACGATTCAACCGCCGACCTGCGCTACCTCGTCGTGCCCCAGCGCCCGCCCGGCACGGAGGCGATGGACGAGGAGGCCCTGGCCGCGCTCGTCACGCGCGATGCGATGATCGGCGTTGCCGTGGCGAGGCCGCCGAACCCTTGATGCGACGATTGCAGGGCTGAGCCCAGTTCCGCCAAACCCTCGCGCCTCCTCCCTCCCCTCAGGGGAGGGCAGGGCGGGGTGCGCCATGGATCTGGCCAAGGGAGCCCTCGCCCGCTCACGACGACGAACCGTCCGTAACGCGTATCCGCTCCCCGCCACGCCGGAGTTCCCCCATGTCGCTGCAAGCCGTTCTCGCGCCGCTCTTCGTGCAGGTTCTGCTCACCTTCGTGCTGCTGATGATGATGGGGCGCACGCGCTTCGCCGCCGCCAAAGCCGGCGAGGTGCGTTTCGAGGACATTGCGCTGGGCCAGTCCGCCTGGCCCGAGCGGCCCACCAAGGTCGCCAACGCCTTTTCCAACCAGTTCGAAATGCCGGTGCTGTTCTACGTGCTGGTGATTCTGGCCGTCATCACCCGCAAGGCGGACCTGCTGTTCGTCGTGCTGTCCTGGGTTTTCGTGCTCACGCGCCTTGTCCATGCCCTCATCCACACGGGATCGAACGTGGTGATGCGCCGGTTCACGGCGTTCGTGGCGGGGGTGGCGGTGCTGGCGGCCATGTGGGTCGTGTTCGCCGCGCGCATTCTTCTGGCCCTATGAAGCCATCCTTAACCAGCTCGCGACAATAATGCTCAGGTTCCGCCAATTGAGGCGGCGCGGCTAAGTGCTGAGTATTGGGTTTGCGGAGCTGGTCGATGCGTTCCCGTTTTCTCGAAAAGGCGATGACCTCGTTCATCGGCGCGATCATCGTGCTTGGCCTGTTCGGGCCGTGGCTCATTTCGCTTCTTCTCGCCGCTGTGTGCGGCGGCTGCTGGTACGCCGGCCGCGAACCCAACGGCCGGCGCAAGCGTCAGGTCTCCTGAACGTCTAGTAGCGGCGTCCCGTCTCAAGCTGCGTCTTGGCGTCGAGCTGCCGCTTGGGCGGGGGCGTCAGGTCCACGCCCGCGTCCGGCTGCGAGCGCGCGCTTGCGCAGGCCGAGAGGCCTAGCGCCAGAAGGGCCGCGAGGGCGAGATGGGGCAAACGAACGCGCATGATGTTTCCTTGTCGATGAGTCGGGGCGAGGCTCGCCCGCACGCCCTTTAGCTCCCGCTTTCAGGCTTTGTCGTGACCCGCGCAGGGCGGCTTCGCTGGACTTTTGCGCCTGAAACGCGCCATGAGGTGCGACCTGCTGGCGACAGCCTGCGCCAAACGCCCGGAACCTGACCCCATATGACCCCCGCCGCCCGCGTCGCCGCTGCGATCGAAGTTCTGTCCGATGTCGAAACCCGCCGCCGCCCCGTCACCGAATCCCTGAAGGATTGGGGCCTGGGGCACCGTTTCGCGGGCTCGAAGGACCGCGCCGCCATCGCCGCCATTGTGTGGGACACCATGCGAGTGCGCGCTTCCGCCGGCTGGATCATGGGCGCGCAAACGCCGCGCGCTCAGGTGCTGGGCGCCCATGTGCGGGCGCGCGGGCTGGACGTGGACGCCATCTCGGCGCTGTTCACCGGCGAGAAGCACGCGCCCGAGCCGCTGACCGACGAGGAGCGCGCCCGCATCGTGGCGGCTGACCTCTCCGGCGCGCCCGCCCATGTGCTGGGCGACTACCCGGAATGGCTGGCCCCGCAGCTCGAGGAAGCCTGGGGCGAGCGCGCCGCGCAGGAGGGCAGGGCGCTCGCCGCCCGCGCGCCCATCGACCTGCGCGTGAACCTGCTGGAAATCACCCGCGAGAAGGCGCTCGAGGACCTCGCGCACCTGAACCCGCGCCCCACGCGCCTGTCCCCCTGGGGTCTGCGCATCGACGTCGGCATGGACGGCCGCGCGCCTGCGCTGTCGGCCGAACCCGCGTACGTGCGCGGCTTTGTGGAGGTTCAGGACGAAGGCTCGCAGCTTGCGACCCTCCTTACCGGCGCGGAGCCCGGCTGGCAGGTGCTGGACCTCTGCGCAGGCGGCGGCGGCAAGTCTCTGGCGCTGGCGGCCATGATGGACAATCGCGGGCAGATCTACGCAACCGACAACGACGGTCGCCGCCTGATGCCGATGTTCGACCGCGTCACCCGCGCCAGCGCCCGCAACATTCAGATCCGCGCCCCGCGCGGCAAGGCGGACGTGCTGTCGGACCTGGAAGGCCGCTGCGATCTCGTGCTGGTGGACGCGCCCTGCACAGGGGCCGGCACCTGGCGGCGCAACCCGGACGCCAAGTGGCGCGTGCGCCCCGGCGCCGTGCAGCAGCGCGTTCAGGAGCAGGACGCCGCCTTGGCGCAGGCGGCGCGCTTCGTGAAGCCCGGCGGGCGCATCGCCTACGTCACCTGTTCGGTGCTGAAGGTGGAGAACGAGGACCGCGTGACGGCGTTCTTGAGCGCCCATCCCGGCTTCCTGCCCCTCGACATGGGCCACGCGGCCAAGATGGCGGGCCTGCCGGAACTGGCCGAGCACGTCTCCAAGCTGGGCCCGGGCCTGCGCCTGTCGCCCGCCACAACCGATACGGACGGGTTCTACGTGGCCATGATGCTGCGCGGCTGAGGGCTTGCGGGCGCGGCGCGGGTCACGTGCGCCAGCGCCAGCCGCAACGCCGAGCGGCGCTCGCGCGCCAATGGGACCGATGGCGGGGCGCCGCGTGCGGGCTCGACCCCTTCGGAGAACAATTCCCCGAAGTTGGACGTGGCGAGGCGCGGTTGCCTGCAGGGTTGCGCGGGGTGGAACATGGACGGCTCCCGTGATCTGCCCGCACCCTGCCGCAACCCCGCTTTAGCTCCGCTCAAGCGGAACGCTCAAATGCCGCGCATCGGCGTTTTTGCCCGCCGCCCACAGGCCGGCATTGCGCCCCGCGTCCCCATGGCCTAATCCGGCTCCAGCCCCCGGAAGAGACCCATGACCGCCACCCATTCAGACATCGTCAGCCAGCACGACAAGGTGCTCATCATCGACTTCGGCTCGCAGGTGACGCAGCTCATCGCGCGGCGCGTGCGCGAGGCGGGCGTCTACTGCGAGATCGCGCCCTTCCAGTCCGCGCAGGCCGCGTTCGACGAGTTGAAGCCCAAGGCGGTGATCCTCTCGGGCGGCCCCGCCTCGGTGACCGACGAGGGATCGCCCCGCGCGCCCCAGGCGGTGTTCGAGTCCGGCCTTCCCATTCTCTCCATCTGCTACGGCCAGCAGACGACCGCCGTGCAGCTGGGCGGTGCGGTGGAGGGCGGCCACGCGGCGGAGTTCGGCCGCGCCGACATCGAGATCCGCGAAGCCAGCGCGCTGTTCGACGGTCTGTGGCAGGTCGGCGAGCGGTATCCCGTTTGGATGAGCCACGGCGACCGGGTGACGAAGCTGCCCGAGGGCTTCACCGTCAAGGCGACCAGCGAGAACGCGCCGTTCGCCATCGCGAGCGACGAGAAGCGCCGCATCTTCACCACCATGTTCCACCCGGAAGTGGTGCACACGCCGGACGGCGCGAAGCTCATCGCCAATTTCGTCCACAAGGTCGCCGGCCTCAAGAACGACTGGACCATGGCCGCCTTCCGGGGCGAGGCGGTCGCGTCCATCCGCAAGCAGGTGGGCGACGGGCGCGTGCTCTGCGGCCTTTCGGGCGGAGTGGATTCGGCCGTGGCCGCCGTCCTCATCCACGAGGCCATCGGCGACCGGCTCACCTGCGTGTTCGTGGACCACGGCCTGCTGCGCATGGGCGAGGCCGAACAGGTCGTCACCCTGTTCCGCGACCATTACAACATCCCGCTGGTGCATGTGGACGCCAGCGACATGTTCATCTCGCAGCTCGAAGGGGTGAGCGACCCCGAGACGAAGCGCAAGATCATCGGCAAGCTGTTCATCGACGTGTTCGACGCCGAAGCCAAGAAGATCGCCGCCGACGGGAAGGGCGACCTCGCGTTCCTTGCGCAGGGCACGCTTTATCCGGATGTGATCGAGAGCGTCTCGTTCTCCGGCGGCCCGTCGGTGACCATCAAGAGCCATCACAACGTCGGCGGCCTGCCCGAGCGCATGAAGATGAAGCTGGTGGAGCCGCTGCGCGAACTCTTCAAGGACGAAGTGCGCGCGCTCGGCCGGGAACTCGGCCTGTCGGACGCGTTCGTCGGCCGCCACCCGTTCCCGGGCCCGGGCCTCGCGATCCGCATCCCGGGGGGCTTGAGCCGCGAGAAGCTGGACATCCTGCGCAAGGCGGACGCGATCTATCTCGACGAGATCCGCAAGGCGGGCCTCTACGACGTCATCTGGCAGGCCTTCGCAGTGCTGCTGCCCGTGCGCACAGTGGGCGTGATGGGCGACGGGCGCACCTACGACCACGTGTGCGCCCTGCGCGCCGTCACCTCCGTGGACGGCATGACGGCGGACTTCTACCCCTTCGACATGAACGTGCTGGGCCGCGCCGCCACGCGCATCATCAACGAGGTGAAGGGCATCAACCGCGTCGTGTACGACGTGACCAGCAAGCCGCCCGGCACGATCGAGTGGGAGTGAGCTGAAGCGGCCGCGAGGTCGCAGACTTGGCCTTGGGCCCCGGATCGCTGCGCGTCCGGGAAGTGGGCGCGGGTGAATGCGCCTTGCGCCAACTCCCGCCGCCCGGTTTCCAGAGCTCGAAATAGATCACCGGGCGGTCTATTTTCCCTTCCAGTGTCGCGCAGTCAGGATTTCCTCTACGACGAGGACGGTCTGCCCAAGTGATGGTGGTGGACACCTCCGCCCTCATGACCGTCCTTCTTGACGAGCCCGATGCGGCGGCCTGCAGCGCCGCGCTGGTCCGGGAGGATCATCTCATCCTCGGGCCGGCACGATCGCGGAGGCCTTGGTGGTGAGCGCGCGGCGCGATCTTCTGGACGAGATGCAGCGTCTGATCGCCGACCTGGGTTTTGAGGTCGTTCCCACCACGGCGGCCTCCGCCCGCGGAATCGCCCAAGCCTATGCGCGCTGGGGCAAGGGCGTTCATCCCGCCGGCCTGAACATCGGCGATTGCTTCGCTTTTGAGCTCGCAATGGATCGCGATTGTCCGCTGCCGTTCGTTGGGAACGACTTCGCGCGAACGGACGTTCGAAGCGCGTTGTGAGCGAAGCGTCTCTGGGACCGCGCGCCTCCCGGCGCTCAGGAGGGCCTCCGGAGAGGCGCGGTCCAAGCGACGCCCACTTTCCCGCCTGAAGACGTCATGAAAGCGCAGCCTTTGAGCACTCGCATCCACATCGGCGTCGGCGGCTGGACCTACGAGCCATGGCGTGGCGCGTTCTTTCCGAAGGACCTGCCGCACAGGCGCGAGCTCGAATACGCCAGCGCACGGCTCACGTCCATCGAGGTCAACGGCACGTTCTACCGGACGCAGACGCGCGAGACGTTTGCAAAATGGCGCGACGAGACGCCGGAAAATTTCGTGTTCGCCCTCAAAGGCCCGCGCTACGCCGTCAACCGGCGCGTTCTGGCGGAGGCTGGGCCCGCCATCGAGCGGTTCTTGGCGAGCGGCCTCAGCGCGCTTGGCGCCAAGCTTGGGCCCATCAACTGGCAGTTCGCGCCCACCAAGACGTTCGACCCGGCGGACGTCGAGGCGTTCCTGAAGCTCCTGCCGGCCAGCGTCGACGGCCTGCCGCTGCGGCACGCGGTGGAAGCGCGCCACGAGAGCTTTCGCTCGCCGGATTTTGTCGCGCTTGCGCGCGCCCACGGCGTCGCCATCGTAGTGGCGGGCGACTCGACCTATCCGCAGATCGCCGACGACGCCGCCCCCTTCGTGTATGCGCGCATCATGGGCACGCGCGAGGCCGAGCCGCTTGGCTATGCGCCGCCGGCGCTGGACGCGTGGGCGCAGCGCGCGCGCCTGTGGGCCAGCGGCAAGACCCCGCCGGATTTGTCGACGGTCGGCCGCAAGGCGCGCAAAGCGGCTGGCGCGCGCGACGTGTTCCTTTATGTCATTTCAGGCGCCAAGGTGCGCAATCCGGCGGCCGCCATGGCGCTGATCGAGCGATTGCAGGGGAAGGACCGAGCGTGACCACCACCATCTACGGCATCAAGGCGTGCGACACGATGAAGAAGGCGCGCGATTGGCTGGACTCGCATGGGATCGCTTACGCGTTCCACGATTACAAGACGAAAGGCGTCGAGCGCGCGCGTCTGGAGGGCTGGGCCAGGCAGGTCGGCTGGGAGACGCTGCTCAATCGCGCCGGGACCACGTTCCGAAAGCTGCCGGACGCCGACAAGCAGGGGTTGGACGAAGCCAGGGCCATCGCGCTGATGGTCGCCCAGCCTTCCATGATCAAGCGGCCCGTGCTCGACCTTGGCGGACGCCTGCTGGTCGGCTTCAAGCCTGGGACATACGAACAGCATCTCGTCGCCTGAGGGGGGATCGCCTTGCGCCCTCGCGCGTTTTGCGCCCATGGCGAAGACGCAAAGGCCGCGCGCGCAGGGCGCCCTCCATATCGGATGCTCCGGGTGGCATTACGACTCGTGGTGGGGACCGTTCTTCCCGCCCGGCGTGAAGAAGAAGGACGCGCTGCGCTATTACGCGTCGCGCTTTGGCGCGACCGAGTTGAACGCGCCCTTCTACCGCACGCCGACCCTCGAGGCCGTGCAGGGCTGGTTCGACGCAACGCCCGACGCGTTCCGCTTCGCCTGGAAGGCCTCGCGCTTCATCACGCACTGGAAGCAATTGTCCGACAAGTGCGCCAATTCGCTGGAGTTGATGGAGACTCGGCTCGCCGTGCTGGGCCGCAAGGCCGGGCCGGTGCTGTTTCAACTGCCGCCCCGCATGAAGGCGAACCCCGACAGGCTCGCGGGCTTCCTTGGCATGCTCAATCCGGCGCGGCGCTACACGTTCGAGTTTCGCCATCCGAGCTGGTATGAGCCCGCGATCCTCGACCTGTTGCGCGCGCACGACTGCGCCCTGTGCTTTTCCGATCATGCGGACGCGCCTGCGCCCTGGGAGGTCACGGCGAGCTGGGTCTACGTGCGCGGCCACGGCCCTTCAGGCCGCTATCACGGCACGTATGGCGACGAGGCGCTGGCGGACTGGGCGGCGCGCATCGCCGCCTGGCGCCGCGAGGGCAGGGACGTGTGGTGCTTCTTCGACAACGACGTGAAGAGCGCGGCGCCTGCGGACGCGCAGCGGCTGGCGGCGCTTACTTCTTCACGCCTTTCTTCCCCTCCTCGATATAGGCGCGCACGAACGCCTTCATCTTCGGATCCGGGTTGAGCTTGTCGCGGAACAATTGCTCCACGCTCTCGCCCATCATGAAGTTCGGCAGGAACTTGATGGTCTTCATCGCCTCGTCGCGGAAAGCCGCGTCGTTCTGGGTGTCCAGCAGGGCTTTCTGCACCGCGGCCTTGTGCTCTTTCGACGTGTTGGGCGCCATCAGCAGGATGCGCAGGAAGATGGAGCCGACGGAGTTCATCAGCCGGTAGGCTTCCCACATCTCGCCCTCGGGCTCCCGGCCCTTCACCTTGCGGTAGAACTCATGGAAGGGCAGGGCCGGAATGCCCTCCGTGTCAGGCGAGCGGCTCATGCTCGTCCCGTCGTCGATGGGGTCGGACCAGAGCGGCACCACCTCGCCGGTCTTCACCAGGCTGGGCTCGATGGAGGAGCGATAGGTGGGCAGAGACTCCGCCATCATTTGCACTTCGCCCTGCGTGACCGCCATGCGCAGTTCCGCCGAGCCCTTGTAGCCGGTGACGTACTTGTAATTGATGCCCAGCATGTCGAGCTGCATGCGGGTGCGGATGTCCTTGTTGGTCTCCGCCGTCAGCCCGCCGGCCCAGAAGCCGCTGGCTTTCATGATGTCCTCCGGCGCTCTGATGCCCGCGCCCGTGTCCTTGCGGGCGAACGCGATGGTGATGCCCGGGCTGCCGGCCGCGAACGTGAAGTCCGTCAGCGGCACGCGGATCGCAGGATCGTCCACCGCCGCCATAGCGGCGATGCCGGTGAAATAGCCCAGCATCATGCCGTCCGGCTGCGACACCTGCGCCATCCAGTTGGAGCCGATGGCGCCCCCGGCGCCCGCGAGGTTGCGGATGATGATGGTGGGCTGGCCGGGCAGGTGGCGGCCGATGTGGCGCGCGAGCAGCCGCGCCTCGGTGTCCGTGGGCCCGCCCACGGTGAAGTTGATGAGGATCGTGAACTGCTTGCCCTCGTAGAGCTGTTGCGCCTGCGCGCCAGCGCTCGTCGCCAGAACGAGGCCGGCCGCAAGGCAGGCCGGTAGCCTCATGGTGCGTCGCATTGTTTCCATCCCCGTCGGCGGGATCATGACGCCCCGTCCGTGGCCCAGAATGGCAAGAAGAAGGCGCGGCCACAACCCGCCTCGGCCAGTCGCCCTTTCACTCACGGTTAAGCGTGCTGGCGTAGCCTTGGCGTCAGCCATTTTCAAAAAGTCCGGACCATTTCATGACCATGACCTTCGACAGTCCCCACTGCGCCCCGGCGGTCGCCCGGCCGCGCAGCGCCCGCCGTGTCGCGTTCGCCGCCCTCGCCACCTTTATCCTGCTGGGGCCTGCGCCCGGCCAGCTCTTCGGCGCGCATTCCATGTTCCTGCGCGAATGGGTGATGTTCGCCGGCGCCGGCATTGGCCTGCCCAAGGGGCGGTTCACGCTGCATCGCCCCGACGGCGCGCTCGTCCTGTCGCCGCTGGAGGTCGTGGCGCTTCCGAGTTTCATGACGCTGCCGCTGGAGCGGCGCATCTTCGAGCCTGCGGACGTGAAGGCGTTCGCCGCGCGCCTTTGCGGCGATGCGGGCGAGGGCGCGCGGCTGTCGTTTGAAGGCAGCGTGGCGACGTTCACCGGCTGGCGTCCGCTGGCGGTGGACGACGTGTGCGGCGGGTCCGCGAAGGCGCAGTTCGGCGAGGCCGGCAAATGAGCGCTCTTGCGTGGCGGCCCGCCCGCGCGCCCATTGACGCCTTCCTCGACTGGGGCGCGCAGGCGCACGGCTCCACGCGCCCGCTCGCCCTCATGCGCATCGCGCTCGCGGTGCTGACGTTCGTGCGCTTCGGGGCGGAACTCTCTCTCTACCAGGGAGATTCGCTCTCATTCCTGCTGCTGGGCGTGGCGTTCTTCGCGCTGGTGACGATGATGCTCGTCGGCTACATGGCGCAGGCCGCGTGCGCCGGGGTCGCGATCATGCTGGCCACCATGTATTTCTACATGGGCCACGTGCTGGGCCAGCCCGGCTGGGGCGCGCACCACATCTACATCCTGCTGGCGGGCGTGAGCCTGCTGGCGCTCTCCCCCTGCGGGCGGTCGTATTCGGTGGATCGCTATCGCGAGCTCATGCGGGGGCGGGAGACGCCCGAGCGTCGGCCGCTGTGGGCGCAGCGCCTCATCGCCCTGCAACTGGGCGCGCTCTACTTCTGGACCGCGGTGGACAAGACGAACTGGTCCTTCCTGTCGGGCGAGCGCCTCGAACAGGCGTTCACCTGGACCTATACGGGCCGGGCGCTGGAGCCCTTGCTGGCCATGGGGCCGCTGCTGCCCGCGCTGGCGGTCGTCGTGGTGCTGGTGGAGTACGCGCTCGCTTTCGCGATCTTCGTGCGGCCATGGCGGGCGTTCGTGCTGCCCATGGGGCTGGCGTTGCACGCGACGTTTTACGTGCTGTTGCCGGTGAACACCTATTCGGCCACCATGATGGCGCTCTATCTGGCGCTTCTCGATCCCGATGCGGCGCATCGCTTCCTCGACCGGATGCAAGGCCATGGCGTACCTGCACATCGTCTATGACGGAGACTGCCCGTTCTGCAGCAGCTACGTGAAGCTGCTGCGGCTGCGCGAGCGGTTCGACGTGCGGCTCGTGGACGCGCGGCGCGAGCCCGAGTTCGCCGCGCAGTACGGGCTCGACCTCAACGCCGGCATGGTGGTGGACATGGATGGCGACGTGCGCCACGGCGCGCGGGCGGTCGCGCTTTTGTCGCGGCTGTCGAGCCGCGTCAGCCCCCTGCGGTCGGAACGGGTGGCGGCGGCGGTCTATCCAGCCTTGCGCCTCGGCCGCAACGTGGCGCTGAAACTGCTGGGCCGCAAACCTATCTAGCCGCTAGTGCAGCTTGGGGGCCTTGAACATGCGGGCGCGGTCGCTGGAGCGCACGTGCACGTCGAACGTGCGTCCGTCCCGATGCACCGTGAGGGGCACTTCCACGCCCGCGTCGCCCTGGGCCTGGATGCCGCGATACAGCTGCGCCAGCGTGGCGACGGGCTCTCCCGCCACCGCCACGATGATGTCTCCGTTGCGCAGGTCCGCCTTGCGGGCCGGGCCGCGCTGGCTGCGCCCCACCACCACGACGCGCTCCTCCAGCTCGGAGGCGTAGAGCCCCAGCCACGGCTTTGGCGGCGTGCTGCGGCGCCCAAGCGTCACGAGATCGTTGAGAATGGGCTTCAACAGGTCTATGGGCACGACCATGTTGAGGTGGCCGCGCTTGCCGTCTTCCTCGCCCTGCTCGAGATGCAGCGAGCCGATGCCGATCAGCTCGCCCTTTTCGTCGATGACGCCCGTGCCGCCCCAGTTGGGATGGGCGGGCGCCGTGTAGAAGGCCTCGTCGAGCACATATTCCCAGTAGCCGGCGAATTCCTGCTTGGCTGCGATGCGCGCCGCCACGCTGTGCTCGCGCCCGCCAGCGCCCGCCACCACGATGGGATCGCCCACGCGCGCGTCCGCCGAACTGCCCAGCGGCAGGGCGGGCAGGTCGAACCGCGCGAGCGCCTGCACCAGCCCGAAGCCGGTCTCCTGGTCGTACGCGACCACATGGGCCGGGAAGGTGCGCCCGTCGTTGGCCCGTAGCCACACGTCGTCCGCCTCGGTGATGAGATAGCCGATGGTGAGCACAAGCCCGTTCTCGCCGATCACCACGCCGTTGCCGGCCCGCAAGGTGCCCAGCGTCTCCGCCGTGAACGCGTCGTCCGGCGCCTGCGCCGTCAGGGTCACGATTGAATTCAGGGCCGTGTCGAGATCGTAGGCGTAGTCCTCGGCCTTGGGTTGCTGGCCGGAGGGAATCCTCCAATCAGGCTGCGACGGCATGCACGGACTCCCGGACTCGGACGGATGCGAACGGACAGGGGGGCGCCCGCATCCGCCTCACGCATGTTATTGCACACATATATAGCAAGCGACGGCGCTGCCCACCTGCGCAGGCTGCGCCGTCGTGTTTTTCTTGCTTGGCGCGTGCGCTCGCCGCGCCGTCAGCGGCAGACGCGGATGTTGCGGGCCCCGGCGCGGTTGCCGTAGGCGTCGAACACCTGCTGCTGCTCGATATGGCAGAACGGCGAGGGACGGGGCGGGCGCGGTTGCGAATAGGCGTGGTGGGGCGCGTAGGGGTCTTCGTAGCCGTACGGCGCGTAGCCCCCATGCACCGGGTAGGCGTTCGGCGGATAGCCGTAGGGCTGCTCGTAGACGCGGTTCTGGCGCGCCATGGCGGCGGCGCCGATGACGCCGATCAGCGCTGCGGCGCCGATGCCCAGCGCGACTCCGCCCTGGGAGACGCCGCGCCGGCGCTGCTGGCGGGGGGCGGGGCGCCCGCGCCGCGCCTGCACGTCCACGATCAGGGATTCGGAGACCTGCGTCTTTTGCGGGGCCAGCGGCAGGGCGCCCGCCGACGTGGGGGCGGCGAGCGCAAGGCCCAGCGCGCAGGCGGCGAGGGCGACGTGAAATGACTTCATGAAAATATCTCCTCCAATCGGAATGCCCGACGTAAGCACAGCTCAAGCTGTAAATCGAGCGAATTGGTGGCGTGTCGGCCCGCGCGTCAGTCGCGCGCGAGATGCGGGCGGCGCAGCAGGTGAATGGCGATGAGGCCCACGGCGCCCAGCAGCGCCCCGCCGACGATGAGGAAGCTCGCCGCCAGGCCGGAGAACGCCGCCACGACGCCCATGGAGATGGGCGTGATGGTGGCGGCCGCCCGGTTGGCGGTGGTGCGCAGCGCCGCGCCCTTGCCCTGCGAGCCCCGGCCGGACACTTCGATGAGCATGGAGAGCATGAGCGGCTGGCTCACCCCCATGCACACGCCCCGCAGCGCGCCCACGACCGCGAAGGCCGTGAAGCTGGTCATGAGGGGCGTGATGGAGACGAAGATCACCGAGCCCGCGGTGGCGATCACCAGCGCCCACATGCCGGACATGTAGCGCAGCACGTGGCCGATCAGCAGCGCGCTGGCGGCGGCGGTCGCCGCCGAGGTGGTCATCAGCACGCCGATCTCGGTGGCCGAGAAGCCGATGGTGTGCAGGTAGAGCGGATAGAACGAGTCCTGCACGCTGCTGGCCGCGATGCGCACCACGGTGACCATCAGCACGACGCTCATGGCCGGGATGGTGGCGAGCCGAAGGGCGGCGCGGTAGTCCGCCACCTTGGGCGCGAGGTCGGCCGCGCGCAGCCGCCGCCCGCCCTCGGGCACCACGTCGTCCTGACGGGGCACGAGGAAGGAGCACGCCACGGTGCCGAAGGCCCACAGGCACAGAAACGCGAACCCGCCCGCGACGCCCGTATGGTCCCACGCCAGCCCGGCCAGCGGCGGGCCCACGAAGCCGCCCATGCGCAGCGCGAACGCGAAGCGCCCCGCGAGCGCCGGATTGCCGTGGGTCGTCTGGCCGAACAGCGTTTGAGCGCCAAGCCAGCCCATCGCGGAGCCAAAGCCGCTGAGCATTTGCAGCGCCACCACCGCCGGAAGCCAGCCGACGACGGGAAACAGCGGCAGCGCGATCACGCTCGCCATGGAGCACAGGATCATCAGCCGGCGCGCGCCGAACCGGTCCATCAGCGCCCCGCCATGGATGGCGAAGAAGAACGGCAGGATATGCTTGGCGCCGATGATGAGGCCGATGGCGGCGGCGGAAGCGCCCGTGCCCGCAAGCCAGAGCGGCAGGATGATGGAGGTGACGTCCGTCAGGCTGCTGGCGAAAAACCCCGCACCGTAAATCGGCCCCTGCGTTCGCCAGGGCACGACCGGGTAATCTCGCTTTTGCACTCCTGATGTCCCCGAACCTGCGCCGAATCCCAAGCGCGCAGCGTAGGCCTTTCGCCGCAGGAGGCAATTGATTGCTGTGGCCGGACGCCGGGTCCCCCGCCTCGTCAGGCGGTCAGGCGAATTCCATGATGACGGCGTCCACCGGCAGGCTGTCGCCTTCCCGGGCGGTGATTTTCGTCACGGTCACGTTGCGCTCGGCGCGCAGCACGTTCTCCATCTTCATGGCTTCCACCATCGCCAGAGCCTCGCCGGCCTGCACCTCCTGTCCTTCCGACACGAGAATGGCCTTGACCAGGCCCGGCATGGGGCACAGCAGCGTCCTCGACGTGTCGGCGGGGACTTTCTCGGGCATCAAGGCCGCAAGCTCCGCCTCGCGCTGCGTATACACCCGCGCCTCGACGCTGACGCCCGCGTGGGCGAGCTGGAAGCCGTTGAGGATGGGGCGCACCTGCACGGCGATCTGCTCGTCGTCCAGCGTCCCGCGCCACACCGCGTCGCCCGGCGCCCATTGCGACGAGATCCTGTGGGCGTGGCCGCTCTCGTCGCCGAAGCGCACCAGCAGCGCGCCGTCGCCGTCGTCCAGCGTCACGTCATGCCGCCGCTTGTCCAGCATCACGCAGCGGTTACGCTCGAACGCCACCGCATGTTGCGTGCGCAACTGGCCGGAGATGAGCCGCTTGCGCTCGTTCAGCACGTGGTCGATGGCGGCCGCCACGCACGCCAGCACATGCGCCCGCTCGCCTTCCGCCCCCAGGGGCGAGAAGCCTTCGGGAAACTCTTCGGCTATGAAGCCGGTGGAGAGGCGCGCCTCTTTCCAGCGCGGATGCTGCATCAGCGCGGACAGGAACGCGATGTTGTGCCGAATGCCGTCGATGACGAACTCGTCGAGCGCGCGCGCCTGCGCCGCAATGGCTTCCGCCCGGTCGCCCGCATGGGTCACGAGTTTCGCGATCATGGGGTCGTACCAGATCGAAATCTCGCCGCCCTCGAACACGCCCGTGTCGTTGCGCACGGTCACGCCGTCCGCATGCCCTTCGGCTGGCGGGCGATACTTCACGAGGCGCCCGGTGGAGGGCAGGAACCCGCGCGTGGGATCTTCCGCATAGATGCGGCTTTCGACCGCCCAGCCTTTCAGGTGCACGTCCGATTGCTTGATCGCGAGGGGCTCGCCGGCGGCCACGCGGATCATCTGCTCCACGAGATCGACGCCGGTGATCAGCTCCGTCACCGGATGCTCCACCTGCAGCCGGGTGTTCATTTCGAGGAAGTAGAAGCTCTTGTCCTGCCCGGCGACGAATTCGACCGTGCCGGCGGAATCGTAATCGACCGCTTTGGCCAGCGCGACCGCCTGTTCGCCCATGGCGCGGCGCGTCTCCTCGTCCAGCAGCGGCGAGGGAGCTTCCTCGATGACCTTCTGGTTGCGGCGCTGGATGGAGCATTCGCGCTCGCCCAGATAAATCACGTTGCCGTGCTTGTCGCCCAGGATCTGGATTTCGATGTGGCGCGGGTTGACGATGAACTTCTCGATGAACACGCGGTCGTCGCCGAACGACGACATGGCTTCCGACTTGGCGCGCGTGAAGCCCTCCGCCACGTCGGCGCGGATGTTGGCGATGCGCATGCCCTTGCCGCCGCCGCCCGCCGACGCCTTGATCATCACCGGGTAGCCGATCTCGTCGGCGATCCGCACGGCGTGCTCGGGGGATTCAATGACGCCCAGGAACCCCGGCACCGTCGAGACCTTTGCGGCGTTGGCGAACTTCTTGGATTCGATCTTGTCGCCCATGGCGGCGATGGCGCGCTGGTTGGGCCCGATGAAGACGATGCCGTTGGCCTTCAGCGCCTCCGCGAAGGCCTCGCGCTCGGACAGGAAGCCGTAGCCCGGATGCACCGCCTGCGCGCCGGTGCGCTTGCAGGCCTCGATGATCTTGTCGATGACCAGGTAGGATTCGGCGGCGGCGGGCGGGCCGATGTGCACGGCCTCGTCGGCCATCTCCACATGCAGGGCGTCCTTGTCGGCGTCCGAATAGACCGCCACGGTCTTGATGCCCATGCGGCGCGCGGTCTTGATGACCCGGCAGGCGATTTCGCCACGATTGGCGATGAGAATCTTGTCGAACATCTGCGCCCCGGCCAGAAGAAATCCGCTGGAGCGTGGCGGTCTTTTCAGCCGCGTCCGCTCCCCGTGTGCTTTCTGTCTTATGTGCGCAGGGGGAGCGCGTAAATACGCCTAAATGCCAGCCTCGCTCCGGCGGCTCAGGCGGCGGCGGCCGCGGGCGCGCTCAGGGCTGCGGCCACGCACGGCCATTTGGCGCCGCGGCCGCGCACTGCGGCCGGCAGCCAGGCTGGGACCCGGTGGCTTTCCGCCAGCACGTTCACCAGCGTCGCGAAGGCGTTCAGCGTGCGGGTCTCGTCCGCCTGGGCGATGAGCCATTCGGCCTGGGGGGTGTTGACGACGCCGGTGGGGCGCGCCTGCCAGACCACGAAATCGGTGATCGCCTCGACGAAGAAGGCCGTCCACTCGGGGCAGGCGTCCCTGGCGGAGCGCTCCAGGGCGAACAGTGCGTCCGCCTCGGCGATGCCGACGCCTGCGCCGTTGGCCAGTTCGTCCCGCAGGCGCGCCACGTCCGCCTTCTGGATGCGGCCGGCGCCGGCGAGCGCGAGGATGGAGGCGCGACAAGCGGCCTGGACGGCGAGTTCCTGGGGCTGGTTGGTGTGAACCGAGATCATGACGCGCTCCGTTTTCCGTTTGTGAGGATGAGGATGGCGCGTCCCGTCTTTCCAGAAAATGAATCCTCCGGGGTTCCGCGCCGCACGGTTAAGCGGGCCAGAATCCTCTTGGTTGAGAAGGCCCTAATGGGAGAGCAGCAGCGGCAGGCCGGCGGTCTGCGTCAGCTCCCGCGTCACCCCGCCCAGCACGAACTCCCGCAGCCGCGAATGGCCGAAGCCCCCCATCACGAGAACGTCCGCCCCCGCCGCCCGGGCGGCGTCGTCCAGCGTGCGCGCGGCGTTGCGGGAGGCGGCGGCCACGTCGATCACGTTGGCGGCGATGTCGCGCCGCGCCAGATGGCGGGCGATTTCGACGCCCGGCACCGCGTGACTGAGGTCCTTCTCGCCGCTCACCACGATGATGTCGGCGTGCCGCACGTCAGGGAAGGTCGCCAGCGCATCGCCCAGCGCGCGCGCCGCCACCTGCGAGCCGTCCCACGCCAGCGCGATGCGGCCGACGCGCTCGCTCACGTGCCCGGGGGAGGCGACGAGCACCGGCCGGCCGGAGGCGAACAGGGCGTCCTCGAAGAAGGCCTGCCGGGCCTCCAGCATGCTGGACGGCCGGTCCACCACCGTCAGGTCCGCAGCCCGCGCGCGCCGCGCGATCCACAGCGAGCTCTGCGCCATCGTGCCCTCGTGGACGTCCGTGGCGTGGTTCACGCCCGCAAGTCGCGCCGCGTCGTCGGCGGCCCGTGCGGCTTCGGCGGCGGCGTGCCGCACACGCTCGTTGGCCGACCCGAGGGCGCCTGCGACGACGCCGGAGCTGAAAGCGGAGCCGGGGGGCGACACGGTGCGGGCGATGGCCACGCTGGTGAGATAGGCCTTCTGCGCCCGCGCGATGGCGAGCGCCTGGGCGAAGGCGGGCGTGAGCGAACCATCAAGGGATTCGAACACGCAAAAAAGATCGCGACAGGACATGGCGGCGCCTCCTCCGAAGGAAGACTAGCGCTCGCGGCCTGAAACGCCTTGTGCTGGATCAAATGTAAACATGGCGGTTGCGCGCGCCGCGCCAACTGGAGCGGCGCCTTGGCCCAGCCAAGGGCGCGCCGCGGCGCATCCGCCTCAGAGCGGGATGTTGTCGTGCTTCTTCCACGGGTTCTCCAGCTCCTTGTGGCGCAGCATGGCGAGCGCGCGCGCCACGCGGCGGCGGGTGGAGTGAGGCATGATGACGTCGTCGATATAGCCGCGCTCGGCGGCGACGAACGGCGACAGGAAGCGCTCCTCGTATTCCTTGGTGCGCGCCGCGATCTTCTCGGCGTCGCCGATGTCGGCGCGGAAGATGATCTCGACCGCGCCCTTCGCGCCCATGACGGCGATCTGCGCCGTCGGCCAGGCGTAGTTCACGTCGCCGCGCAGGTGCTTGGAGGCCATCACGTCATACGCGCCGCCAAACGCCTTGCGGGTGATGATCGTCACCTTCGGCACGGTGGCCTCCGCATAGGCGAACAGCAGCTTGGCGCCGTGCTTGATGAGCCCGCCGTATTCCTGCGCGG
The DNA here is from genome assembly GCA_028290405.1 of Hyphomicrobiales bacterium. Lineage (GTDB taxonomy): Bacteria > Pseudomonadota > Alphaproteobacteria > Rhizobiales > Beijerinckiaceae > Terripilifer. The sequence continues at coordinate 1,384 of JAQGJX010000102.1, read as the reverse complement.
TGCCCGGCAGGAAGCCCGGCACGTCCACGAACGTCACGATGGGAATGTTGAACGCGTCGCAGAAGCGCACGAAGCGCGCGGCCTTGCGCGAGGCGTCGGAATCCAGCACGCCCGCCAGCACCATGGGCTGGTTGGCGACGAACCCGACCGTGCGCCCGTCCATGCGGCCGAAGCCCACCACGATGTTGCGCGCGTGCGCCTCCTGGATCTCGAAGAAATCGCCCTCGTCGGCGACTTTCGCGATCAGCTCCTTGATGTCGTAGGGCTTGTTGGGGTTCTCGGGCACCAGCGTGTCGAGCGACATGTCGAGCCGGTCCGCCTCGTCGAACGAGGGCCATTCGGGCAGCTCGTCCCGGTTGGACGCGGGCAGGAGGTCGATCAGCCGCCGCATCTGCAACAGCGCCTCCACGTCGTTCTCATACGCGCGGTCCGCGATGGAGGACTTCGTGGTGTGCACCGAGGCGCCGCCAAGCTCTTCGGCCGTCACGGTTTCGTTGGTGACGGTCTTCACCACGTCCGGCCCGGTGACGAACATGTAGCTCGTGTCGCGCACCATGAAGATGAAGTCCGTCATGGCGGGCGAATACACGTCGCCGCCCGCGCACGGGCCCATGATGAGCGAAATCTGCGGAATGACGCCGGACGCCAGCACGTTGCGCTGGAACACCTCGCCATAGCCGCCCAGCGCCGCCACGCCCTCCTGAATGCGCGCGCCGCCCGCGTCGAACAGGCCGATGATGGGCGCGCGATTGCGCAGCGCCATGTCCTGGATCTTGGTGATCTTGGCCGCGTGCGTCTCCGACAGCGAGCCGCCGAACACCGTGAAATCCTTGGCGAACACATAAGCCGTGCGCCCGTTCACAGTGCCCCAGCCCACCACGACGCCGTCGCCGGGGATCTTGTCGGCCTTGTCCATGCCGAAGTCCGCGCAGCGCTGCTGCACGAACATGTCGTATTCCTCGAACGACCCATGGTCGAGCAGAAGCTCGATCCGCTCGCGCGCGGTCAGCTTGCCGCGCTTGTGCTGCGCGTCGATGCGCGCCTGCCCGCCGCCAAGGCGAGCGTTGGCGCGGCGGTCTGCGAGGGTGTCGAGAATGGATGTCATGGTCGCGCGTCCGAGCTTGTTTGACGCTGTGTAGCATGGGCGGGCAGGGGCCGGTATGCGACGGAAGGGGGAGGGGGTGCTGCACTGTCCATTTCATTCGCTCCCACTTTCCCGGGGCGCGAAGCGAACCCGGGATCCAGAGCCGCAAGCAAGTGGCTCGTGAATGCAACCCGCGAGTTGGTGGACGCGCTGACTGGCGCAAGTAGCATTGTTACTTCCTTGGGAAGCCTCTCATGCCTCAGGCGTGGTTCTACATTTTGGCGAGCGCCCGCAACGGCA
>JAQGJX010000098.1 GCA_028290405.1 Hyphomicrobiales bacterium | reverse complement strand
GGCGGCGTTCCCTACACGCAGGGCAATTGCATCACCGTCAACGACTCGCACAAGCTGCGCACCTCCGTCGGCGCGAGCCTTCTCTGGGCGTCGCCGCTGGGTCCGATCCGCTTCGACTACGCCTTCGCCCTTTCGAAGGACAAGAACGACGTGACGCAGGCCTTCCGCTTCTCGGGCGGCTCCAGCTTCTAACGCCTTGGCGCAGAGGTTCAGCGCCATCGTCTCGACCAGACTTGAAGCGCGCCACGCATCATGCGATGGCGCGCTTTGCTTGAGAGAAGGCGCCTGCGCCCGCCGGGTCGCGGCGCCAGCCCTCGAAACACCTCAAGGCCAAACCTTTCCGGGATGAGGCAGCCAGCATGAGCGCACCGGTTTTCTTTCGGCGGACCCTGTCGCCGACGCTCGGCGACATCGTCGAATGGACCGGGGCGACAGCGCCCGAGGGCGCGGATTTGTCCATCCAGGTGAGCGGGCTTGCGCCGCTGGACCAGGGCGCGGGCGGCGACCTCGTGTTCCTCGACAATCCCAAATACGCCGACCAGCTGGAGACGACCCGCGCCGCAGCCTGCCTGATGGCGCCGCGCTACGCCGCCCGCACGCCTGCGGGCACGGTTGCCCTGCTGACGCCCGAACCCTATCGCGCCTTCGCGAAAGTCGCCGCGCGGCTTTATCCCGCGGCTGCGCGTCCTCAGTCGATCTTCGGCGCGACCGGCGTGTCCCCGGGGTCCTACGTTCATCCCGAGGCGCGCCTCGAGGCTGGCGTCGTGGTCGACCCCGGAGCGGTGATCGGCCCCCGGGCGCAGATTGGCGCCGGAACCCTGGTGGGCGCCAACGCTGTGATCGGGCCGGACGTTTGCGTGGGGCGCGACTGCAGCATCGGCTCCAACGCCACGGTGGTCCACGCCCTGCTGGGCGACCGCGTTCACCTGCACCCTGGCGTGCGCATCGGCCAGGACGGGTTCGGTTTCGCCATGGGGCCGGGCGGTCACCTCAAGGTGCCGCAACTTGGGCGGGTCATCATCCAGAACGACGTCGAGATCGGCGCCAACGCCACGATCGACCGGGGCGCCAATCGCGACACCCTGATCGGCGAGGGGACCAAGATCGACAATCTGGTGCAGATCGGCCATAACGTGAGCGTTGGCCGCCATTGCGTGATCGTTTCGCAGGTGGGCGTGTCGGGCTCGACCGAGCTGTCCGATTTCGTCGTGCTGGGCGGCCAGGTGGGCGTCGCGGGCCATCTCAAGATCGGTCCCGGCGCGCAGGTCGCCGCGCAGTCGGGCGTGATGAACGACGTGCCTGCGGGCGCGCGGTGGGGCGGCTCTCCGGCCCGCGCCGTCAAGGAATGGTTCCGCGAACACGCCACTCTGGCGAAGCTGGCGCGCAAGTCCGGCGACGCGCCGTAATCGCCGGCGAGCGCCATGGGAAAGACCGGGCGAGCGCCGATGGCGCGCCCCATCGGGTGAGGGTCATCTATGAACGACGTCGCTGCTTCGGCTCTGGACACGGTGGACATCCAGAAGCTGCTGGAATACCTGCCGCACCGCTATCCGTTCCTGCTCGTCGACAAGATCGTGCAGTGCGTCGGCGATGAAAGCTGCGTCGGCATCAAGAACGTCACGGCGAACGAGCCGCAGTTCATGGGGCATTTCCCCGGCCGGCCGATCATGCCCGGCGTGCTTCTCATCGAGGGCATGGCGCAGACCGCCGGCGCGCTGTGCGTGCACGCCTCGCGCACGCGCAAGCCGAGCGTCGTGTATTTCATGACCATCGACAAAGTGAAATTCCGCAAGCCTGTCGTACCGGGCGACCGCGTCGAGTTCCACATGAAGCGTCTCAACCGCCGCCGCAACATGTGGTGGTACCGGGGCGAGGCGAAGGTCGACGGCGTGCTCGTCGCGGAGGCGGAACTCAGCGCCATGCTGCTGGACGACGCTCCGGCCGATCCGGTGAAGTCATGAAGGATGCGAACATGCGCGAGCCCTTCGTTCATCCCAGCGCCATCGTCGAGTCCGGCGCCGTGCTCGGCGCGGGCGTCCGCATCGGGCCGTTTTGCCATGTGGGCCCGCAGGTCGAACTCGCGGAGGGGGTCGAACTCGTCTCCCACGCGGTCGTCCACGGCCGCACCAACGTCGGCGCGCGCACGCGCATCTTTCCGTTCGCCTCCATCGGCCATCAGCCGCAGGACCTGAAATATCACGGCGAGCCCTCGACGCTCGACATCGGCGCCGATTGCCTCATCCGCGAAGGCGTGACGATGAACCCCGGCACCGAGGCGGGCGGCCTGCGCACCGTGGTCGGCAATAACTGCACGTTCCTCGCCAACTCGCATATCGGGCACGATTGCAAGGTGGGCGATCACGTCATCCTGTCCAACAACGTCATGGTGGCGGGCCATGTGACGCTTGGCGACTACGTGATCTGCGGCGGCGGCGCCGCGGTCATCCAGTTCGCGCGCGTCGGCCACCACGCGTTCGTGGGCGGCATCACCGGGCTGGAGAACGACCTCATCCCCTACGGGCTTGCGATGGGCAATCGCGCGCATCTGGCGGGCCTCAATCTCGTGGGCTTGCGGCGCCGCGGCTTTTCGCGGGAGGCGATCCACGACCTGCGCCGCGCCTATCGGCTGCTGTTCGCCCAGGAGGGCACGCTCAAGGAGCGCGTGGAGGACGTGGCGGCTGAATTCGCCTCTCATCCCCAGGTGCATGAGATCCTTGATTTCATCCGCGACGGCGGCGAGCGCTCCATCTGCACGCCGGCGGCGGACCGACCCGCGTGACAGGGCCGGCCGCGCGCCCGCTGGACGTGTTCCTGGTCGCGGGCGAACCCTCCGGCGACCAACTCGGCTACAAGCTGATGCGGGCGCTGAGGGGGCTTGCGCCCGGCGTCCAGTTTCGCGGCGTCGGCGGCGAAGCCATGGTGCGCGAGGGGCTTGAGACCGCTTTTCCGATGTCGGACATCGCCGTGATGGGGCTCATGCCGGTCATCCGGCGCCTGCCGCTGCTGCTGCGGCGCATCCGTGAGACGGCGGACGCGATCATTGCGCGGCCGCCCGACATCCTCGTCATCATCGACAGTCCCGACTTCACGCACCGCGTGGCGCACCGCGTGCGCGCGCGGCTGCCGCACCTGCGCATCGTCGATTATGTGAGCCCCACCGTCTGGGCCTGGCGCCCGGGCCGCGCGCCGGCGATGCGCGCCTATGTGGATCATGTGCTGGCGCTCCTGCCCTTCGAGCCCGCCGCGCACGCGCGCCTCGGCGGCCCGCCGTGCGCCTATGTGGGACACCCGCTGATCGAGCGGCTGGCGGACCTGCGGCCCAATGCGCAGGAGGCCGCGGCGCGCGCGAGCGATCCGCCGACCCTTGTGGTCTTGCCGGGGTCGCGCCGCGCGGAAATCGAGCGGCTGATGGAGCCTCTGGAGCGCGCCGTCGACGCGGTGGCGCAGCGCGTCGGGCCGCTCGACGTCGTGCTGCCCGCCGTCACGCATCTCGAGCCGCTCATCCGCGCCAAGGCGCAGAGCTGGGCGCATCCGCCGCGCATCGTGCTGGGCGAGGCCGAGAAATATGCGGCCTTCCGGCGCGCGCGCGCGGCCCTTGCGGTGTCCGGCACCGTGACCCTCGAGTTGGCGCTGGCGCAGGTCCCCATGGTTGTGGCCTACCGCGTCTCGCGGGTGGAGGCGCTGGCGCGCTTCCTGGTGACGGCGCCCTCCATCGTGCTTCCAAATCTCATCCTCGGAGAGAACGTCATTCCGGAGCTCATCCAGGAGGCGTGCACGCCTGAGCGTCTGGCGGACGCGCTGGCTCCCCTGCTGGCGGGCGGGCCGGAGCGCGCGCGCCAGGAGGCGGCGCTGGTGCGGCTGGACGGCCTCATGTCCCTTGCGGGCGGGGAGACTCCCAGCGCCTGCGCGGCCCGCATGGTGCTCGCGGCCGCCGCGGCCTAGCGCTGGACCGCGCCTCCCGGCGCGCAGGGGCGTTCGTCGCAGCAGCGCGGTTCCACCGGCATGGCTTGTTGCGCGCCGGGGAGGGGCGCGTTCCACGGGCGCCGCCCTAGCCAGCGAGAAGCGCCGTGCAGTCGGGCAGCGTTTCGATCGTCGCCACGCGGCCGATCAGCTGCGCGGCGGCCCCCGCGTCCATGGCGTGCGCGGCGCAGTCCATGAATTTGGCCTGCACCTGCGAGTCCGTGTCCAGTCGCCGCACCTTGCCGAGCGGCGCCTCGAACCTGCGTCCGTCGCGCAGCGCGATGGCGACCGTCCGGCCCGCCGTATGGGTCACCCGCTCCATGAGCGCCAGCACGTCGCGGTCATGGATCGCGGGGGCGCTCGTTTCCTCCAGCGTCAGCCGGCCATGGGTGAGGATGGCGGCGATCAGGTAGGGCGCGCAGAACGGGGCGGCGTCGGAATCCGTCGGGCGCTCGCGGAAGAGGGACCCGCGCTGGAAGTCCGCCTCCACGCCAGCGATGTCGCCCGCCGCGATCCCGTGGCCGCGCGCGAGGGCGAGCAGCGCGTCGAGGGCTGGGGCGATGGGCGTGCAGACCGGGTAGGTCTTGATCCGCGTGGGGGCGTCCAGCAGCAAAGGGCCGTCGGGGACGAAGCGCAGGGGCGTCAGGTCCGGCGCATCGGGCGCGCAGAAGGCGGCCAGGAAGCCGTGGGGTCCGTTGAGCGCTTCCGGGTCCGCCGTGAAGCCCTCCCGCGCCAGCAGCGCCGCCTCCACGCCGGCGCGGGCCGCGTTTCCCGAGTGCAGCGCCTTGGCCATCGTGCCCAGATGCAGGCGCAGGCCGCCGGAAAAGCAGGTGGCCGTCGCCAGCGCCATGCGCGTGCGCACCGCGTCCAGCCCCAGCAGGCGCGCGCAGGCCAGCGCGGACGCCAGCGGACCCACAAGTCCCGGCGTCCAGAAGCCGCGCGCCGCAGCGCCTTCGCCGCTGGCGCGCAGATCAATCGCCTCTTTCAGCCGCAACCCGGTCTCCATGGCGACCATGAAGGCCTCCAGCAGCGCGGCGCCGCTGGCGTGGGCGCGCTCGGCCATGGCGAGCGAGGCGGCGAGCGCGAAGGTCGCCAGATGCGTGCCTTCGTCGAAGTCCGCGGCGTTGGCGAGCGCGCCGTTGGCGAAGGCCGCCTCTGGCGCCCCGGTGCGCGCCGCGGCGCCGATCACGCTGGCTTCCGGCGGCAGGCCGGGGCGCAACGCCTGCCGGGCCACGATGGCCCCGACGGGATGTCGTGTCGCGGCGAACGCGGCGCCGAGCGTGTCCAGCAGGAGGCGCCGGGCGTTGGCGACGGCGGCGGGGCTGGCGCGCTCCAGCTTGAAGCCGAGCGCGAAGGCGACGAGTTCTTCAGCCGGATCAAGGGTCATGAGCGCCTCCGACAAACAAAAAGGCCGCCCACGCGGGGCGGCCCTTTCAATTCCGATGCAAGGCCGCTCAGCGCTTGCTGATCGGCGTGTAGTCGCGGCGGGGCGAGCCCGTGTAGAGCTGGCGCGGGCGGCCGATCTTGGACGACGGGTCCTCGATCATTTCCTTCCACTGGGAGATCCAGCCGACGGTGCGCGCCACGGCGAACAGCACGGTGAACATCGACACGGGGAAGCCCATGGCCTTCAGGGTGATGCCCGAATAGAAGTCGACGTTCGGATAGAGCTTGCGCTCGATGAAGTATTCGTCGCTCAGCGCGATGCGCTCGAGTTCCAGCGCGACGTCGAGCAGCGGATCGTCCTTCACGCCCATTTCGGCCAGCACTTCGTGGCAGGTCTTCTGCATCAGCTTGGCGCGCGGGTCGTAGTTCTTGTAGACGCGGTGGCCGAAGCCCATCAGGCGGGTGTGGTCGCTCTTGTCCTTCACCTTGCTGATGAAAGCGGGGATGTTGTCGACCGTGCCGATCTCCGCCAGCATGGCGAGGGCGGCTTCGTTGGCGCCGCCGTGGGCGGGGCCCCAGAGGCACGCGATGCCGGCCGCGATGCACGCGAACGGGTTCGCGCCCGATGAGCCCGCGAGGCGCACCGTGGAGGTGGACGCGTTCTGCTCATGGTCGGCGTGCAGGATGAAGATGCGGTCGAGCGCGCGCGAGATGATCGGGTTGACCTTGTAATCCTCGCAAGGGACCGCGTAGCACATGCGCAGGAAGTTCGACGTGTAGTCGAGATCGTTCTTCGGGTACACGAAGGGCTGGCCGACGTTGTACTTGTAGGTCATCGCCGCCAGCGTCGGCATCTTGGCGATCATGCGCATGGAGGCGACCATGCGCTGGTGCGGATCGGAGATGTCCGTCGAGTCGTGATAGAACGCCGCCATCGCGCCGACGCAGCCGACCATCACCGCCATGGGATGGGCGTCGCGGCGGAAGCCCTGAAAGAAGCGGGCCATCTGCTCGTGCACCATCGTGTGGCGCGTGACGCGGTAATCGAAGTCGGACTTCTGGGTCGCGGTCGGAAGCTCCCCGTGGAGCAGCAGGTGGCAGGTCTCGAGGAAGTCGCCGTGTTCAGCGAGCTGGTCGATGGGGTAGCCGCGATACAGCAGCACGCCTGCGTCGCCGTCGATGTAGGTGATGCTGGATTCGCAGCTCGCCGTGGACAGGAAGCCCGGATCGTACGTGAAGGCGCCCGTCTGCGCGTAGAGCTTCGCGATGTCGACCACATCCGGGCCGATCGTGCCGCTCTTGATGGGCATTTCAACGGTCTTGTCGCCGATGGAGATCGTAGCGGACTTCGTCATGTCACATGCCTTCGTGCTAGGCGGCGCCGCGGCTTATGACGCCGCAATTCCACCGTGTTCGTTAATTCGCGCCTCTTCGGCTTGCTAGCCCATTGCTGGGGCGGGTTCAAGCCTCCCGCGCTCCGGAAGCGCCCCGGGTTCACGCACTTTCGTCAGGGGGCGCGGGGCGCCCGCCAATCATTTTCGCAACACGGTGAACTCGCGGGCGCCGCGCCTCTTTAAGCGGCGCTTTCGCTTGTTCAACATGCCGGACTCAGGCGTCCGCCTGGTCCTTGAGGCGGGCGAGACTTTCGTCGCGCCCCAGCACCTGAAGCACGTCGAAAATGCCCGGCGAGGTGGTGCGGCCTGTCAGCGCCGCGCGCAGCGGCTGCGCGACGGAGCCCAGCTTTGCGCCGGTTTCCTCGCTGTAGGCGCGCACGACCGCTTCCGCCGCCGCCGCCGTCCACTCGGGCAGGGCCGCGAGGCGCGGCAGCAGCGCCGCGAGGTGGGCGCGCCCGCCGTTGGCGAGCGTCTCGGCGGCCTTCGGCTCCAGCGGCAGGGGGCGCTCCTCGTAAAGGAAGCGCGCGCCGTCCAGCAGCTCCACAAGCGTCTTGGCGCGTTCCTTCAGGCCCGGCATGGCGGCGAGCAGCTTGGCGCGCATGGAGTCGTCGAGTTTGGCGGCCAGCGCCGCGCCTTTTTCGAGGTGGGGCAGGGTGTCGAGCAGCGCGGCCAGCAAGTCCTTGTCGCTGGAGGCGCGCATGTAATGCCCGTTCAGGTTTTCGAGCTTGGCGAAGTCGAAGCGCGCCGGCGAGCGGCCGATCTGCGGCAGGTCGAACGCGTCGATCATCTCCTGCGTCGAGAACATCTCCTTGTCGCCCGCGCTCCATCCCAGCCGCACGAGGTAGTTGCGCAAGGCCGCCGGCAGGTATCCAAGCGCCCGGTAGGCGTCCACGCCCAGCGCCCCGTGGCGCTTCGACAGCTTGGCGCCGTCGGACCCATGGATGAGCGGGATGTGCGCCATCACCGGCACGCGCCAGCCCATCGCCTGGTAGATGTGCGTCTGGCGGGCCGCGTTGGTCAGGTGGTCGTCGCCGCGAATGACGTGGGTGACGCCCATGTCATGGTCGTCCACCACGACGGCGAGCATGTACGTCGGGTTGCCGTCCGAGCGCAGCAGCACGATGTCGTCGAGGTCCTTGTTGGGGAACACGACGCGGCCCTGCACGCGGTCCTCCACGACGGTCTCGCCCTCCTGGGGCGCCTTCAGGCGCACGACCGGCTTCAGGCCTGCGGCTTCCGCCGCCGCCACGTCCTGGGGGCTGCGGTCGCGCCAGCGGCCATCGTAGCGCGGCGGGCGCTTCTCGGCGCGCGCGGCCTCGCGCATGGCCTCCAGCTCCTGCTGGGTCGCGAAGCACTTGTAGGCCTTGCCCTCGGCCAGCATCTGGTGCGCCGCCTCCGCGTGCCGCGCCGCGCGGGCGAACTGGTAGATCGGCTCGCCCTCCCAATCCAGCCCGAGCCAGCGCATGCCGTCGATGATGGCCGAGATGGCGGCGTCGGTGGAACGTTCGCGGTCCGTGTCCTCGATGCGCAGCAGCATCTTGCCGCCGAACCGGCGCGCGTAGAGCCAGTTGAACAGCGCCGTGCGGGCTCCGCCAATGTGCAGGAAGCCGGTGGGGGAGGGCGCAAAGCGCGTAACGACGGCGTCGGACATCGAAAACTCTCGGGCGGTTGATCTGGGGAAACGTGCGCCAGCAGCGGCGCGAATTCTGGCGCCGGCTTTCCCGTTCGCGCCGGTCGTGTACCATTGCACCGGCGGAATGGGTAGCGCGCGCCCGGCCGGCCTAGCGTTTTTCAGTTCGATTTCATTTTTTCAAAGCGATTTCAGTCGACATGAGCGGAAGCTCGACCGGCGTCACATCTTGGAGCGGGAACGCGGCGCCCCTGGCGGGCGGCGCGGGCGCCGGCCCGTGGTCGGTCTCCGGGCTGGCGGCCTGGCTCGTCGCCCGGGCAGGCGGCCTGTTCGCCCAGGAGGCGCGGGGTCGGCGGCTGTTCCTCTGGCTGCCGGTGTTCTTTGGCGCAGGCATCGTGGTCTATTTCGCCGCCGAGCGCGAGCCGCCCGTCTGGCCCGCCGCCTTGGGAGGGGCGGGGTTCGGCGCGCTGGCGTGGCGCGCGTGGGCGCAGGAACGGGTGGTCGCGGCGCGCGTCTATGTCGCGCTCGCGTTCCTGTTCGCGGGCTTTTCCTGCGCGGCGCTGCGCACGCTCGCCGTGGCCGCCCCGGCGCTCGAGCGAACGACGAACGCGAAGGTCACGGCCTTCGTGGAGGCTATCGACCTGCGGCCTTCCGGCGCGCGGCTGCTGCTGCGCGTGGGAACCATCGAGGGCCTGGCGCCGGAGCGCACGCCGGTGCGCGTGCGGGTGAACATGCGCGGACCTCCCGGGTTCGAATCGGGCGCGACCATCGTGGCTCCCATGCGGCTGATGCCGCCTCCGCGGGCCTCCGAGCCCTCCGGGTATGATTTTTCCCGAGACGCCTTTTTCCAGCAGATCGGCGCCGTGGGCAATCTCGTCTCGCGCCCGCAGATCGCGCCGGACATGGAGGCGCCGCTGCGCGCGCGGCTCATCGCGTGGATCGACCGCGGCCGCAACACGCTGACGGAGCGCATCGCTGGCGTCATCGGCGGGGCCAACGGCGCTGTGGCGGCGGCGCTCGTCACCGGCAAGCGCGGGCTGATTCCCGAGACGACCAACGACGCCCTGCGGGCGGCGGGCATCTACCACGTCGTGTCGATCTCCGGCCTGCATATGGTGCTCGCCGCCGGCCTGTTCATGTGGAGCGTGCGGTCTGCGCTGGCGCTCGCGCCGGGACTGGCGCTGCGCTACCCGATCAAGAAATGGGCGGCGGGCTTCGCGATGCTCGGCGCCACGGCCTACGACCTGTTCTCGGGCTCGGAGGTGGCGACCGAGCGGTCCCTCGTCATGATGCTGGTGTTGCTGGGCGCCGTGGTGTTCGACCGGCCCGCCATCTCCATGCGCAACCTCGCCATCGCGGCGCTGTTCGTCATGGCGCGCGAGCCCTCGACGGTGCTGGGGCCCTCGTTCCAGATGTCGTTTGCGGCGGTGGCCGCCATGACGGCCGCCTTCGAGCGCCGGCCCTATCGCACGCCCGACGAGGGGCGGCGGGAGGATCGCGAGGCGCCGCCGGGCGCGTTCGACCGTTTGCGGCTGGTGTTCGGCGTGATGATCGTCACCACGCTGGTGGCGTCCCTCGCCACCGATCCGTTCGCGACCTTCCACTTCCATCGCATCTCGGTCTACGGCCTCATCGGCAATTCGCTGACCCTGCCTCTGGTGGAGTTCGTCGTCATGCCCGCCGCCGTGCTGGGCGTGGCGGCGAGCCTGTTCGGGCTGGACGCTGGGGTGTGGTGGGTGATGGGGCACGGCGTCGGCTTCATGATGTACGTCGCCGAGCGCGTCGCGGTGTGGCCCGGCGCCGTGCAGATGGTTCCGGCGTTCGGCGTCGGGGCGCTGCTGACGATGACCATGGGGCTTCTCTGGCTGACGCTCTGGCAGACGCCGCTGCGCTGGCTCGGGATCGCGTTCGCTCTTGCGGGCGTTGGGCTGGCGACGCAGGCGCAGCGGCCGGACGTCATTACGGACGCGCGCGGGCAAACGCTCGCATGGCGCGGCGCCGACGGGCGCCTTTCCGTGCTCAACGCGCGCGGCAACCCGTTCGCCGTGTCGCAATGGCTGGGCGGCGACGCCGACACGCGCTCGCCGCGCGACGCCTCGCTGATCGGCGATGGGCGATGCGACGCGTTGGGCTGCGTGGCGCGCCTGCCGGACGGCCGCACCATCGCGCTGCTGCTCAACCGGCAGGCGCTGGCGGAAGATTGCCGGCGCGCGGACGTCGTCGTCACGCCGCTGTTCGTGCGCAGCCTGTGCAAGGGGCCGGCGCTGGTCATGGACGGCGCGCATTTCGAGCGCCACGGCGCCACGCACCTGCATGCGGGACCGGGGGAGACGCTGCGGCGGCGCAGCGTGCGCGAGGCTGACATGGACCGCCCGTGGTCGCGCGCGCCAAAACCCGACCTGCGCGCGCCGGACCCGGACGACGACGCGATGGAACGGGACGAACTGGCGCCGGACCTGCGGGATTAGGGGGGAGTAGGGAGTAGGGGCGGCGCGTGAACCGCGCGCCTCCCGGCGCGCAAGAGCGCCTCAGGAGAAGCGCAGTCCAAACGCCTTAGTACCTGCGGAGCAGGCTCACCAGCTTGCCCTGGATGCGGACGCGGTCAGGGCCGAAGATGCGGGTTTCGTAGGCGGGGTTGGCGGCTTCGAGGGCGATGGAGGCGCCGCGTTTGCGCAGGCGCTTCAGGGTGGCTTCCTCGTCGTCGATGAGCGCCACCACGATGTCGCCCGTCTCGGCGTTGTCCTGCTTGCGGATGATGACCGTGTCGTCTTCGAAAATGCCGGCCTCGATCATGGAATCGCCGCGCACTTCCAGTGCGTAATGCTCGCCCATGGACAGGAAGTCGGTCGGCAGCGAGATCGTGTGGCTGCGGCTCTGGATCGCCGAGATGGGCGTGCCGGCCGCGATCCGTCCCATCACCGGAATGGCGACGCCGGCGGGCTGCTCTTCAGCGGGCGCCATGGAGCGCACGCGCCCCAGATTGCCCTCGATGACAGGGAAACGGCCGCGGCCCGCGCCCGAGGGCGTGGACGATTCCGGCATCCGCAGCACTTCGAGCGCGCGGGCGCGGTTGGGCAGCCTGCGGATGAAGCCGCGCTCCTCCAGCGCCATGATAAGGCGGTGAATGCCGGATTTGGACCGCAGGTCGAGCGCGTCCTTCATCTCGTCGAACGAGGGGGGAACGCCCGTCTCCTTGAGACGCTCGTTGATGAATCGCAGCAATTCGCTCTGCTTCTTCGTCAGCATGGACGCGCTTCCCATTCCCGCAAGCGGCGCGGACATTGCGCCTGCGACCCGGCGCACGCCGCTCGCATCCCGGCACGTTGCCTCGAATCGCTTAAACAAATCATGAACAGACTGTATCTGTTCGCGCTGCGTTCTGCAAGCGCCCTCCCGTTTGTGCCCACCCCGCCTCGGGTCGCGGGACGAAAAAAGGCCGCCCACGCTGGTGGACGGCCCCGTCAGGGTTCGAGTGCCGCCATGTGCGCCCGATCGGCAGGCTGACGTTTACGCGGCGGAAGCGGGCGTTTCCAGTTTGCTCTCGCGCACCTGGAGGTCGCGGAAGGCCTGAAGGCTGAGCAAGTGGCTATGGATCGCCGCCAGGTAGCCGTTGCGGGCGAGCGGGAGCAAAGCGTCGTCAGGCAGCGCGGCGAGCCTGGCTTCGTCGACGGCCATCAGGTCGGACCAGCCATAGCTCTTGCCCTCCGCCTTGATCTCCACGGAGATGGGATGCAGCAGGTCGAGTTCAACAAGGCGCGCCATGAATGCGTCGCTGGCGCGCGCGTCCCTCGCGTAAGCGTCCGCCAACGCCAGCATGTGAGTCACGAAGGGGGATTGTTCGCCGGTCTCGTCGAACAGCGCATTCCCGGAGGGATCGTCGGCCGCCGACTGGTCGATGGCGAGGATCATCCGGTCTTCGGGAATCTCGGCGAGAATGAACGGGTATCGCGCGAGATAGCGCGGCAGATACGCGCCCAGCCAGCCGCCCTCCGGCGACACCATCAGGTTCTGGCCCGGCCGCAGCCCGAAGAGAAAGACCGGGGTCGGCTTGCCCTGCTCCATCACGAACACGATGGGGTATTCGCGCGCGCCGGCCGAAAATTCCACCGCCAGGCACGGGGCAAGGTGCGAACGTGCGCAAAAGCCGAACCGGTCAGGGCCATACGCAACCCGGCGGGCGCCGTCGCGCGAGCGTTCGATGGCCGCGACGTCAGTGTAAAAAAGCGGAAGCATGTCGATCCTCTTGTGCGGTCCTCTTGAGAACGCCGCCCGGCCGCTGGCGGGCGCCAGCCTCAGCCGCGCTTGTCGAGCGCCGCGAGCGCGTCCCCGAAGCCCTTGCCGGAGATGGTGAGCTTGGCGCGGGTGCGCCCTGCGTCGGAGAATTCCAGCGACGTGACGGCCCCGGCCTTCAGGGCGTCGATCACTTCCTTCTTGGCGTCCGCCTGTGCGATGCAGACCGTGGACGAGCAACGCAGATATTGGCCCGCCACAGTCGCCTTGGCTTCGGTCGTCAGGGAGACGCCGTCCGGCAGCCAGACGCCGACCGGAACCTGGATGACGAACTTGCGCTCTGCGCCAGGTTCGGGCTTGCCGAGCGCGACGATGGCGATGACCTGGTTGTTGGTGCGGTTGCGGAAGGTCTGCACCATCTCGCACACGGTGTTGGGCTTGGGAGCTTCTTTCGCCGCGGAGGGCTTGGCGCCCGCCTCCGGCGCTTTGGGCGGGACGGCCATGTCGCCCGTGCGCTGCACCGCGCAATTGAGCAGCCAGTCCTGATAATAATCGTTCGATCGGTCCGGCGTCTGGGCCAGCGCCGCGCTGGCGGCGACAAGGGCGAGGGCGCCAGATAGCGCCGCCGCCAGCAAGGCTGAACCCGGAAGCGCTCGGTGGGCAAGGGCCGAAACCCGGCGGGCAGTGGTCACCATCATTCCTTTTCGTGCGATGAAAGCTGAACGCGCGCGGCGCCGGCGGGCCTGAACGCTCAGCGCGCGCCGGCCCCTCCTTCGCTGCTTCAGTTGGCCAAGAGGCTCAGTAACGAACGACGATTCTGAAATGCACCGCGCCCTTGTCCTTCTGCGTGGCGGACGTCTGGCTGAGCCGCCAGCCATAACCCACATCCAGCGAGGCGTTCGGCGCGACGTCGTACGTGAGGCCGAGGCCGGCGCCGGTGAGGTTCACCTTCGCCTTGTCGACAGCGGTCTCGAAATGGTTCTTGCCCGAGCCGTGATCGACGAAACCATAGAGCCGCAACTGGTCCATGAATCCCGGCGCCTTGTCGCCCAGAAGGCTGAGGGCGGGCGTGTACACCGTCAGGTTCGCCACCACGCCGGAATCGGCGCGCTGTTTGCCGAAGGTGAATCCGCGCACGGAGCCGATGCCGCCCATCAGGAGCGTTTCGGTCGGCAGAAGGCTGGTGGACGAAATCTGCCCCGTCAGAACGCCTACGGCCCGCCAGCCGCTTGCGAAATCCAGCCTGTGGTCGACAGTGGCGCGCGCATAGGCGTACCGCGCTTGCGCTCCGCCCCGCAGGGCGTTGAAGGCCGCGTCGTCGCTGCCGCTGAACATTTTGCCCGGCGCATAATAGGCGTTCGCGTCCATGCGCGTCACGCCGAAGGCGGACAGCCATTCGCCATTGTAGCCAATGACCGCATGGGCGGCGACGGCGTTGGTCGCCGTCACCTTGCCGCCGCCGTAATCCAGGTTGTTGTTCGTCGACTTGTATTCGGCGCCCACCCGCATGTCGTGCGACAGGCGGCCCCAATGGGGCAGGGGCGCGGTGAGGTAGAGGCCCGCCACGTCGCTGGAGCCGCGCTGGGTGAGCGGGGCGGCCAGGTCGCTATTCGTGTCCGTGTGGCCATAGGTGGCCTGCAGTTGCAGGCGCGCCATCAGCGGCACGGTGAACGACAGCACGTGCGAGCGCAGGGCGTGCACGTTTTTTGCCGTCGTGAACTGATACCCGACCACTTCGTCGAGGCCGAGCATGTTGTGCGCCATGGCGCCCACATAGGGGCGATAGATCCCCAGCGCGCCCCGATCGCCTTTGCTCTCTACGCCGCCGTAGACCAGCCAAGGCTTCTGCTGGTTCACCGCCAGGGCGATCTCCGTCTGCCCGTAGCCTGCGCCCGGCTGGTAGAGCGCCGTCACGTTGCGGAAGGGATTGCGGTTGAAGTAGCGCAGGTCGTCGAGCAGGGCGCCTTCGCTGATCGGCTGGCCCGCCGGCATGCGGAACTCGCGCTTGAAAAAAGCGGCGTCGCCCGGGCGCGCGCCTTCCACTTTCACCGACGACAGACGGCCCACGACCACGAGCACCTGCAGCACGCCGCTGGTGACCTCCTGCTCGGGAACGACCACGTTCACCACCGGGCGGTCTTCGGCCCGGAAGGCCAGCACAATGTCGCGGGTGAGCTGGTCAAGGTCCCCCAGGGTCATCGGCTTGCCGATGTAGCGCTCCCCAACGGTCTTGACGCTTGGCGGGAAGATCGCCGCGTCGCCCGAAACGCCCGACCCCTTCGCGCCGCGCTTGCGCACGTCCCTCGGCGAGTCCACCAGCACGACCGCGTTCAGCGATTTGATGACGACGCGCGCGCGCTCGGCTTCCGGGCGCGTCACGGCGCTGTCGCTGCGCGGCGCCTCGGCGCTTGGTCCCGTCCGGCTTACCGGGGGGGCGTAACGGGTCAGCCATTGCTCGCTTGCGGCGAGGGCGGGCGATTGCGAGGCGGCGAAGGCCGCCATGCCAGCGAGGAAAATGTGCTTCTTCATAATAACGATGCCCTGAAAATCAATTATTTATGAATTCAAATCACGGGTTCAGCGACCGCTGACGGTCGCCACGAGGTTGGTTCCCGAGGCCGCGAAGCTCAGCACCCTTCCGCCCGAAATCCGGACGGTCTGGAGGGGAACCGCCATGAAGGCGGGCTGCGGAGCCGCTTGCGGCGGCTGGGCCGGCGCAATCACGATCTGCACGGGGGCAGGCCGAACGCTGTCGGGCGCCGCCGCCGTTTGGACGAGCGTGGTTCCAACGCGCGCCTGCGGGCCCGACGTGCGGGGCGGGGGCGCCGCGCGTTCGGCCGCCGGGATGAAGGTGAACTCGCCCTCGCCGGACGAGGCGCCGTCCGTTCCGCACGAGTCGCCCGACCCGGCCGGGCTGGCGTCGTAGCTGGACGCGTGGGCCAGTCCCCTGCGGCCGTAGCCTCCGCCGGCGCCGCCGCCGATCCCCCCGCCGACGCCGCCGACGCAGGTCCGGCTCATCCCTTCGAGCCGATGGGTCGTGTCCGTCGGCAGGTACACGCCGCCGGCCGAGACGGAGACCGGGTCTTCGAAGTAGAAGGCGAAATTGCCCGTTCCCACGTCGACGTAGCGGCGATCCGCCCCCATGGTGAGGAAGGTGTTCTCGTGCGTCACCGCCCCGGTCACGATCTCCGTCGAGTCGCTGCGCGGCGCGATGGCGTCGGCGCGCGACGTCGAGTCGTTGAACTGGGACGCGGCGGCCGGGGCGTCGACGATGGTCAGGTTCCGGCGAGAGGGGATGAAGAACCTCAGCTCCCCGCCGGCTTCGCCGTAACCCGAGTTGACGTTCGCCGCCTCGAACAACATCACGTCGGCTTCCGTCGTCGCGTCCTGCGGCGACTTCGTGTTCTGCGCCGCGCCGATGGTGGTGAGGCCTACGATGCGGTTGCGCACGCTTCCCGCGCCCATGATGGCGGTGTCCTTCGACACGGCCGATGAGGCGAAGTCGTAGGGGCCGTGGCCGATGTTGGCCGTTTTCACATGCAGATGAGCGCCGACTTCAACCCACACGTCGCCGGCCGCCGTCTGCACTTCGTTCGCCGCCGCGCCGGTGACCGGCGCGAACGTGTGGCCGATGCGCACCTCGCCGCCGGCCGTGCCGTCGAGCAGGGCGTTGTTGACCCCCAGCGCGCCGACCGCCGGGGCCTCGCCGACCACTGCGGCCGTGCTGTTGAGGCCCGCCTTCACGGTGACGTCCCCCCCGATGGTCTGGGGGGTCACGACGCGGCCGCCCGTCACCTGCCACTCGTTGGACGCAGGGCTGTAATGGCCGATCTGCGCGACGCCGCCCACAGTCGCCATCCCCAGGCTGTTGCCTGCGGTGACCGCGATGTCGCTGTCGATCGATTGCGCCACCGTGCTGGGGTCGCCTGCCGACGTCTTCACGGCGTTCGTTGCGCTGAGCGCGCTGGCTTCCAGGATCGTGTGGCCGATGCGCGCCGTTCCGGCCTTGCCGTCGCGGACTTCGACGTTTCGGAGCGAGGTGACGGCGATCGCGTCCCCGATGCTCTGGCTGGTCACGAAGACGCCCGTCGGCTGGAACGCCGCCGGATCGTGGCTCACCACGCTGGTCGACGAATGACCCACCTGGGCGGCGCCCGCCTTGTCCGGGGTCAGGATGCGGATGTCGCCGTTGACCGGGGTCGCCAGCAGCGTTTTCTGCTGCGCCAGCGGCGCGACGGTGACGAGCGCGAGGTCGCCGCCCAGCGTCGAGGTGGACCGGACCCGTCCTTCGCCATGGGTGTCGACCGCGATGGTCGCCACATTGCCGAGGCGCACGCCGTCCGCCACGCCGTTGAGCGACTGGATGAGGATTTCGCCGCTCGTGACGCTGAGGTCCGCCGACACGTTCTGGGTCGAGACCACGTTGTAGTTCGCGTTCGTCCCCGCGCCCGGCACGACCGGATAATCGGCCGCCGCTCCGGCGACGCGCTGGTCGGCTGAGCGAGCCGTCTGGGCGGCTTCATGGCCGATGTGGTTTCGGCCTGCGCTGACGGCGTCCGTTTGCTGCGTGAAGCTGCGCGAGGCGGCGATGTCGATTGCGCCCGACACGGTCTGCGCCGCTTGGGCGATCCCGCCATGCTGCGACGTCAAACCGGCCGTCTCGCCGGAATCTGCGGTCTGGCTGACGCGATGGCCAAGCAGTACGCTCGTCGCGCCTGGGCCGATGTTCTCGACCACAAGGTCCTCAAGGCCGGACGTCGCGATGGAGCCCCCGACGGACTGGTTCACGGTCACATTGGACCCGTCGTCCACGGGGTCGCCGGAACGCGCCGACTGCACGACGAGAGCCCCGATGCGGACGCTGTTCGCCCCCAACCCCTCCGCCCTGATGACGACGTCGGCGCGGTTGCCCGAGTTGTTGAGGTCGAGATCGAGGTTGAAGGACGAGTTGACCGTCTGGGTCGCGCTGATGGCGCCGCCCCGATTGTTGTCCGGGCCCCCGAGGCCGGCGATCATGGCGTCCGAGCCGGACTGATGGAGGGCGCTGGCCTCCACGCCGATCCGCAGGCTGGACGCCCCTGGTCCGCCATCGGCCATGAGACGGCCGTCGGCCGCGCCGGTCGGCGCCGAGAACAATTCGTTGGCGACGATGTTGACCGTCCCGGCGGCCGTCTGGACGGCGGAGATGGAGCCGCCGCGGCCAAGGAGACCCTCAATGTCGGCCATGCCGGTCGTGTTCGACAGGGCGACCCTGTGCAGCAGATGCACGTCGGCCGGGGCAAGGCCGCTGGTGGGGTTCACGACGACGCGATTGGCGAGGAGCGACACGTCGCCCGCCGTCGACTGGCTCGTGACGATCTTGCCGCCGTCGCCCGCGACGCCGCCGTCGAGGGGACCTCCGGCGGTGAGGCCTGCGCCGACGCCCGTCGCGTTCGCGATCGCGTGACGATGGCCCAATTCGACAAGGGACGCGGCGCCGTCGGCATTGTCCGCCTGCACTGCGACCACGCCGCCGGGCAGGTACTGCCCTGCGCCGGCAGGCGCCCCCGCCCGCACAACGATGTCGCCGGAGACCAGGGGGTCGTTCGTGTAGACGATGGCGCCGGAATCCGCGCCGTTCGCAATTCCGTTCGGATTGCCCCCGGCGATCACGGCGTTGTTGGCGAGGGCGAGCGCCGCCTTCGCGGCCGCGACCGACTGCGCCACATCGGCCAATTGCGCCGTCCGGGCGGAACCGAGCGCGCTTGTGGCGTTGGTCAGCGCCGTTGCGAGAGCCGTCTGTTGGGCAGGCGCATAATGCTCCGCATAGCGGTTGGCGAAGGCGATCGCCGCGACGACGTTCTCCAGTTGCTGGACGACCCGGGCCGCGTCGCGGCTCGTCGCCTGGCCCGCGGTTCCCGGCACCGCGCTGGGAGCGGGCAGGGCGAGGTAGGCGGCCAGCTGCGCGTCAAGCGCGGCGAACGCCGCCTCGCCGTAGCCCGAGCGCCCCGTGGCGATCGAGAAGCCCACCGTATGGCCCACGAGCGCCTCCGCGACCGATCCGAGCGCCGACGTCGTCATGACGGAGGCGGTCTTGCCAGCCTTCGTTTCGATGAGGACGTCGCCGCCGACCTCCCCGCGCGTGACGATCGCCGCGCCGCCCTCGCTGGGCGCGCGCGGAGCCGTGCCGCCCGCGAACACGCCGCCCTCGCCGGTGAGCGCGGCGACGAAGCGCTGGTGGCCGACGTTGGTCTGCGCGCGGCCGGTGACCCCGAAGGCGCTCACCTCCACGTCCTCGCGCATCGAGCGCAGGGTGATGTCGGCGACCATCGCGCTCTGCGACACGAACACGTTTCCGCCGTCGGCGTCCTGCACCGGATTGGCGTGGATCGCGTTCACGAAGCCCGGCGCGCCGTTCGCGACGTCGATGTCTTCGGTCGACAGCACGTCGGCGCCGGAGCCCGCGACGATCGAGCCGGCCCGGGCGCCGTACACGTTGTCCGCCACGATCTGCTTGTGGCCGACCACCACGGTGGCGCGGCCGCTCGCCAACGCGGTCGTGGCGTTGACGACGAGCTTGTCGTTGGCCTCGATCAGCAAGGGATCGGACACGGCCCATTGGGTGAGGGAGATGGAGCCGCCGTTGCCTTCCCGCACGCCGTAGAGATCCTTGCGCGCGTCGACGTCAGCATAGGGCGTGGCGTCGCCCGCCTTGGCGGAATCGACGATCATCGCGTGGCCGATGCTGGTCAACGCTTCGCCGCTCGCGAGATTGGCGGAGCTCGCTATGTTGATGGCGGTTCCGCTCGGGCTTGAGCCGAGGGCCCTCAGGGCGATGGCGCCCGAAACGTTTCGCTGGTCGATCATGATCGACCCGCCGTTACCCAGCTTGCCGCTGGCCAGCGGGTCCTGATCCCCGCCGCCGCCGCCGGCGCGCAGCACGGGTTGAGCGCGCATGCCCGGATCGTCGTCGCCGGCGGTCAGGCGGTTGCCCACGAGCGAGCGCTGCCAGCCCGACGTCTGGACGCCGCTGGACGTGACCGCGATGTCGCCGGACGTGTTGGCTGCGGCCGAGCCGGCGGTGAGGCTGATGGCGCCCGTGACGGCGTCCTGCAGAACGCTGACGGCGCCGCCGTCGCCCCCGATGCCGTCGGCGATCGTGACCGGGCGCACGTTCTGGCCGTTTCCGGCGGCCGCTTTCGCGATCTCCGATTCATGCCCGACGTGCGCGATCTGCGTTCCTGCGTTCAGAACGCCCAGCGTGGAGATGCGAACGCCCCGCGCCGCGTCGCCAGCGTCGCCGCCGAGGCCCTGAAGCGCGATGGCGCCTTGGATCGCGCCCTGCGCCAGGCGCGCGTCGCCGCCGTGGCCCGACGCCATCGAGAGGGCCGCGAGGGAGTCCCGTTCCTCCGCGCTCACCGGCGGCACGGCATTCGCCGTGCCCGCCACCGCGTCGTTGTCGCGAGCCAGCGGGTAGGCGGCGGGCGTTCCCGCCACATAGGCGCTCGGGCCTGCGAGAACCCGGGCGATAAACGCCGCCGGCAGGGCGCCGGCCGGACCGGCCTGTCCGGCATAGACGGGCGCGACCTTGTAATAGTGCAGCACAGGCGCCACGAGCAGCTTCTCCATCTCGGAGAGGGCCGCGTAGGATTGCCCGAGATCGACGTAGCGGCGCAGGGCGGTGAGCATCGCCGCGTCCTGGAACGTCGCCGACGCGCCGCCGTATCCGCCAGCTCCCGCGATGAGCGAATTGGCGATGGCGTGGTGGCCGACTCCCGCCACGAGCGTGGGAGCCGAGACGGTCGCGCCGCTCGCCGTCAGCACGACGCTGTTCTCGGCCGTGATCGATACGTCGCCGGTCAGCGCGCCCGACGCGATGGACGCCTCGCCGCCGAAGCCGCCCTGGGCGGAGATCATGGCGTGGTAGAGCGGGACGGGAGGCGGCAGCGCGCCTGCGCCGCCTGCGCCGCCGGACGCGTCCGCCATGGTGCGGTGGCCGACCCGCGCTGTCGCGCGATGGCTGGCGCTGTCCGTCGCGTCCTGGTCGGCGGCGAGGATCTTGATGTCCTTGTCGCCGACGCCTCCGGACAGGCTCCCGTCGCTCGGCGACGCGTTCGTGACCGTGATGGCGCCCGAAACAGCCCCGATGGCGACGCGGCCTGCGCCGCCGTCGCCGCCGTCGCCCCGCGAGAGGGTTCCGCCCAGCGGGGTGAAGCTGGAGTCGCTCCCCGAACCGCCGGACGCGACCGCGTTATGGTTGTGGCCGATGATCGCCACGTTGCCGAAAGACGCGAGACTTGCGTTGGCTCCGTCTCCCGCCAGGGCCGAAACGAGGACGCCGTCCTTTTGCGCTCCGGGCAGGTCGTGCGCGCGGACGACGATGTCGCCAGTGACCGCGCCGAACTGGATGGATGCGTCGCCGCCTGCGCCCCCGTTGCGGATCGTCCCGAGTTGGATCGGGTTGCGGTCGAGCGGGGCGGCGTTTGAGGAATTGGACGCCGCGATGTCGAACCCCTCGTGGAACGCCGGGTCGGAGCCCAGCGTCAGTCCGCCGAGGCTGTCGCGCTGGCCCCCCAGGCCGCCGCCGCCGCCGCTCGCAGTCGCCCAGACGCCATGGCCTGCCGCCGCCAGCAGGAAGTTGTCCGCCCCGGAGTTGACGGTGTTGTCGGAAGACTTGATGACGATGGCGTCGTCGCCCGTCTTGGCCGGGCCGGCGTCGATCGTCAGGCCGCCCACGAAGCCCCCGTGCGCGACCGAAGCGCCGCCGCCCGCGCCGCCCTTGGCGATCTGATTGATCTGTTCCGCAATTTGGGACTGGTTCGTCCCGGAGCCGCCGGCGCCGCCCTCGGCCGTGAGCCAGCCGTAATGACCGGCCTGCGCGCGGACGGCTTGGGCCTGGCCCTCGGATGTGGAGCTTTCGATGCGAACGCCGTTGCCGCCCGCCGCATTGGCGAACGTCTGGCTGTCGAGCGCGATGGCGCCGGTGACGGCCGCAATGTCGATGCGGGCCGCGCCGCCAGCGCCGCCGCTGGCCAGATATTGCCCGTCGTCGCCGGTCCCGCCGGAGCCACCCTTGGCGGAGGCTATGGCTGCGTGGCCGACGTTGGCGAACGTGGTGTCTACCGCATCGGCCACGGCGGTGGACCCGCCCTTGACGGCCTCGATCACGAGAGAGAAATCGCCGCCCGCCACGTCGCCTGCGCGCACGATGACGTCGCCGGCGCGGGCGCCGACGGCGATCGTCGCCTGGCCGCCCGCTCCGCCGTTCGCCGCTTCCGTGATCAGGCTGCCGCTGGCTGGCGCGGACAGCCCGTTGCCGCCGACGTTGGCCGCATGGGCGAAATACTGTCCGCCATGGCCAATGGCGGCCAGGGAGCGGTTGTCAGTCGTCACGTCGTCCGTGAAGGCGCGCACCTTCACGCCGCGCGTGAGCAGCGCCTCGGCGACGGGCTCGTTGACGCGCACGTCCCCGGTGATCGCGCCCGCGGACACGTTGGCGTTTCCGCCGCGGCCGCCGTTCGCGTTCACGGCGTTCGCGCCAGCCGACATGCCGTTGGCGGCGCCGGCCACGGTGGCGTAATAGGCGCCTGCAAGCTTGCCGGAATAGCTGCCGTCCGTCGCGGCGAACAGGTATTCGCTCACGCCCACGCGGGCGCTGGCGACGTTGCCGGAGCCCGCGCTCACGGGGGTCGCCTGCATGGTGGACGTCACGAGCAGCGAGAAGTCCGGATTGGCGCCGGCGTTCTTCTTCCCGGCGTTGAGGACGACGAGCGGTCCGGCGCCGAGCGACGTCGTCGCCCCGGTCGTGACGCTGGCGTCGCCGCCGCGGCCGCCGTTCGAGGTCGCGAATTCCGCGTAGGTCCAGTCGAGGCGGTCGCCGATCGTCGAAGCGGTCCTGCCCGTGGCGTGGACGTAGTCGACGAGGCCCAGCGGCGCGAGGCCGCCGTCCTCGAGCCGGATGCGTCCCGCGATCTGGTCGTAGACGTTGTTGTTGTCGGCGTCGACGACGGTCAGGGGCGAACCCGTGCTGCTCAGCACGCCGGCGACGACGTCCGGCCGGCCGTCGTTGTCGATGTCGACGTACTGGACCCGCTCCATGTTGACGAGGCCGGGGTTGTACGCCCCCACGACGCGGCCGAAGCGCGCCACGTTGTTGGGCGCGGCCCGCAGGGCGCCGTTCGCGACCGAGTTGGCGACCAGCGCCCCTGCGCCGTCGAGGATGAATTCAGGATTGCCGTCGACGTCGAAGAAGGACGGATTGGCTGTCGAACCGTTCGCCGGGGCCGCCGTGCGGCGGGCCGCGACGGACTGGATGGTGTCCGCCTTGCCGGAGCCCGACAGGCTCACGCCGCGCCCGCCGTCGCGGTAGACGATGATCTGGATCTTTTGGGCGGAATCCACGATGCCGTCGTTGCCGCCGGAGGTGTTGTCCCGGGCGGTCCCAAACAGGGATCCGCCGGTGCCGCCCGAGCGGGTCATGGCCACCACGTCGTGGAGATGGCCGACGCCGGAATGCGCGCGGCTGTTGGAGCCCGGGCCGGCCTCCGACGTGACGGCGACCTGTTCGTCCGCGTTGATGAGAACCTGGCCGATGACGAGCGTGTTGGCGGGAGCGCCGGACGCGCCGAGCGGGGCGCCGCTGGCCGTGTGGTCGCCCGCTACGATCCTGATGTCGCCCCCGCGCCCGCCGGACGCGTCGTTCTGGATGGGACGCGGAGTCGTGGCGTCGAGAGCCTCGCCGCCCAGCAGGCCGCGATCCAGGGACGCGGAGCCGGCGCCGCCGGCGCCCCCCAGCCCGCCCACCGCGATAAAGCGGGTGTTGTGGCCAATGTTGGCCGTGACCTGGTCGCCCGGGCCGTTGGCGAGCGCAGGCGAGATGAGCGAACTGACCGTCAGGCTGCGGCTGGCGGCGTTTGCGCCCGTGAGGGTCAGATCGATGTTCGCGTTCGCGTCGTGGACGAAGGCCGTCACGGGCCCGTTGCGCTCGGCGATCGCCCCGAACGCAATGGAGATGTCGCCGCCGTTGCCGCCGCGCGCAGCGCCGACGCCGCTCGCGGCGCCGAACACGCTGTTGGAGAGGAAATCGTCCGCGGTCGTTTCGCCGCTTGCGATCGTCACGCCGTTGGTCAGGTAAAGGCCCGAGCCTCCCGCGCCGCCGTCGCCGGACAACGCCTGGACGCTGTCGCCGTGTCCAAGGCTTGCTTCGGACAGGTTCTTGGTCGAGGGCGCCAAGGAGTTGGTCGTCGCTGCCTGGATATTCAGCTCGCCTTCGATCAGGCCGACGATGGAGCTTTCGATCAGCCTCTTGCTGAAGTCGACCACGATGTGGCCGCCCCGGCCGCCGTGAGCCGTGGTGACCAGCGTATCGTCGGCGCGCGCGCCCCCCAGGCCGCCTGCGCCGGACGTCACGAAGATATGGTCGCCGTGACCGACGCGGGACGAAACCGTGTTGTTCGCGGCCGCAGCCAGCGAAGCGGCGGCGAGGGAGGAGATCGACACGGCGGGCGTCGCCGTGAGGTCGGAGGCGCTCAGCGTGATCTGGCCGCGCAATCCCCAAGCCAGGTCGTCCGCGGCGCCGGTGACGCCGTAATCGCGGCCGGGCGTCTGCTGTTCGATGCGGACGTCGCCGCCGCGCCCGCCATTGGCGCCGAGCGCGCCGCCCGCGCCGCCGTCGCCGGAGCCTATGGCGATTGTTGCGCCATGGCCGACGCGGCCAAGAACGACGTTTTCAGCAACCCCGGCAAGGCCCGCGGTCGCGGTGGTTGCGACGTTGATGTTGTTCTGCGACGAGATTGTGATCGTCGTGTCGTAGCCGTCGTCGCCAGTGGAGGTCGCGCTGCTGGTGTAATTGCCGTCCCAAACCGTGCCGCGACGATAGATGATGTCGCCGCCATTGGCGCCCGAAAGCGCCGCCGCACCTGCCGCGCCAACGCCCGCGCCGCCGTAGCCCGTAAAGAGCATGACATCCGACCCGGAGCCGATGGAAGCAGCCAGAACATTGAACTGTGCGCCAGCGAGCCCGGCCGTGACGGAGGCTGTCGCCGTAACGTCGTCCTTGTTGTTCGTTTCGACCCGGATGGTGGAGTACAGGACGTTGGCTTCGGTGAAGTCGATATTGCCGCCACGGGCCGGCGCGACAATCGACGAGGCAAGAGTCGGCGCCTTGCCGGCGGCTCCGTGCGGCGTTGCGAGCTGGATGAAGCCGTTGTGGCCAATCCGCGTCACCGCCATATTGCCGTCCGCAGCGATGTCGGCGGCGGTGATGCTGGAAAGCAGCGAAACGCCTTTGCCCGTGCCAGCGGACGTGCTGACCAGAATGTTGCCGGTCAGGTCGTTTTCAAACAGGTTGACGTCGAAGGGAGTGTCCGTCACGGACGGCGTCGCCACCGCCGTAGTCGTCGTATTGGCTGCGGCGAGGTTTGCGAGCTTGCCGCGCGCCTCGGCGGACAGAAGCGACAGGTCCGATGCAAGCGCCGCCGCCAGCGTCGTCCCATCGATCAACGGATCAATGCCCGATACGGTCACGGACGTGTCCACGACAGCGACCGCCTTGGCGGCCCCGGCCTGGAGGCGGACGTAATTGCCGGCCCCGATCGTGGCGCGCTGCATGTTGTCCAGACCGTTCTTCGGGCCTGCGATAATCGAATTGAGGGCGATTTCATCCGCCTTGACGGTGATGTCCGCCGCTGCGGTCTTGACGCCGTTGATGTCGAGGAACGGGCGCACGCCGCCAAGCGTCACGTTCGCGGAGCCGTCAATCTGCGTGGGGATGATGCGCACGTCGGAGCCGTGGCCGATCTGGGACGAGACCTGACGCGCATCGTCCTTGTCCGTGGGCGATATTGCTGCGCCGAGCTGGACCAGCAGCAGAGGGGTGGCGGGGGCGAGCAGGGCGCCCGCCTTGGCGCCGATGGTGATGGCGCCCGACATATCGCCTGTCGTGACAATGAGGGCGGGGGATTCTCCCTGGACATGGGCGCCGTGGCCAATGCGCGCCAGGAAGATGTCGGCGACGCCGTTCTCGGCGACCTTGTCGGCGTCCGGAATCGTAGCGCCGTTGAGCGCGACCGAGGTCAGTGCGTTCACATGGATGTCGCCGGAGATCCGGCCCAGCGCGAAATCGGCGCCGTCAGCGACTTCGATATAGCTGCCGTGGCCAATTTTCGAGAAAGCGCTCTCGACGCCAAGGCTCCCCAGCTTCACCGATCCGCCGCTGGAAATTACGTGAACGTCCGAACGCAGGATTTCGGCGGTCGAGTCGCTGGTGAGGCCGCCATGGCCGATCTGGACGAACGAGCCCTTCATGGAGCCGCCGGTGAGCGTGACGTCGCCGCCCGCGAGCACGGAGATCGTGCCGTTCTCGGCGTGCAGGCTCGGGGAGGCGAAGTCCGCGCCGGTGTCGTTCCCGCGCGCGCGGGGTTGGCGATAGCCGCTCTGGACGTGGGCGCCGTCGGCCCCGCCGCCGATGAGGCTGATCTTGCCGGTTCCCGGCGCGTCGGGGCGGCCATT
>JAQGJX010000060.1 GCA_028290405.1 Hyphomicrobiales bacterium | reverse complement strand
CGGCGCCGCTGCTGTTTGGGGGGCTAATGGAAGGCTTGGCGCCAAGCCCCTGCAGCCGCGCAATCCCGGCCTGCCGAGGCGTTCAAGCGGCGCACCGTGAGCGCGAGCCTAGCTACTGATGCGCGCTGATCTCAGTTCCCGAAGATCTGACGCACTCTGTCGCGAATCGAATCGTCCACGTTGGCGGAGGCCGCCACGACCTTTTCCAGCGCCGCTTGGTCGGCGGGCTCGACGGCGAGGTTCGCCCTGCCCGCTTCCGCCAGCAGGTCCGGGTCCTTCGCCATCTGCATGAATGCGTCGCGCAGCGCCTTGGCGATGTCGTCCGGCAGGCCGGGAGGAGCGCTGACGGCGCGTCCAATGGCGCCGCCAGACGCGTAGAGCCCCAGCAATTGCCGGTCGAAATCGGTCTTGGCGAATTCCAGCAGGGCTGGCACGTCCGGCAGTTCAGCATCGCGCTCAGGCACGTCCTGCAGGATGATCTTCACCTTCTTCTCTTTGAGCCACGCCTGGTGCTGGGATTTCACCACCGCCCAGG
Source organism: Hyphomicrobiales bacterium (assembly GCA_028290405.1). Lineage (GTDB taxonomy): Bacteria > Pseudomonadota > Alphaproteobacteria > Rhizobiales > Beijerinckiaceae > Terripilifer. The sequence goes on along the minus strand of JAQGJX010000060.1, from coordinate 2,407 downwards.
AGGTGCCCGCGCCGTCCACTTCGCCGCGCTCCATGGCGAGCATTCCGGGTCCGGAGGACGGGTAGCCGGAGACGACCTTGAATTTCGTGCCGATCAGCGCGTTCAGCAACTTCGGCACCGTCTCGGCCACGTTGGCGGGGCCTGTGCCGGCGACCGTCATCTCGATGGTCTTGGCGTCCTCCACCGATTGCGCCTTGGCGGTGTGCCACACCAGATGGATGTTGTTGCTGGAGGCGATGCGGCCGATCCACGTGAGCTTGGTGGCGTCGTACTTCGCGCCGGGATTGCGCAGCGCCTGCTCCATCACCAGCGTCTCGCCCAGCGCGCCCAGCGCCGTGCCGTCCTTCGGAGCGACGGAATAGATGAAGTTGGCCGCCTGCAACGATCCTGCGCCGGGCATGTTCTGCGGCACCACAGTGGGATTGCCAGGCACGTACTTGCCAAGATGGCGCGCCACCATGCGGCCGTAGAGGTCGTAGCTGCCGCCGGGCGCATACCCGATGTAGAGGTTGATGGTGCGCTTGGCGGCGAAGAAGCGCTCGGGCGTCTGTTGCGCCAGCGCAGGACCGGCCGAAGCCGCCAATGCAAGCGCGAGCGCGCGGGTCGCGAGGGTGCGGTTCATGGTCTTCCTCCCTGAAGCTGAGCCTGTCGCCGACCAGTTGAAACCGCCCGGCCCTGAAGTCAATGCAGCTAGCCGACCTTGGCCTGCTCGAACGTCGCCATGTCGCGGTGGCACGCCAGCGCCGCCTTCACGAGTCCGGCCGCCAGAGCGGCGCCGGTCCCTTCGCCCAGCTTCATGCCGAGCGACAGCAGCGGCGCCTTGCCGAGCCGCCGCAGCACGTCCGCATGCGCCCCTTCCGCCGAGCAATGGCCGGCGAGGCAATGGTCGATGCTGGCGGGGTCGATGGCGTGCAGGATGGCGGCTGCGGCGGCGGCCACGTAGCCGTCGAGGATCACCGGCACGCGCTCGATGCGCCCCGCCATGATCGCGCCCGCCATGGCGCAGATTTCACGCCCGCCAAGACGGCGCATCACCTCCAGGGGATCGCCCGCGTGGGCGCGGTGCAGCGCCACTGCGCGCTCCACGGCGTCGATCTTGCGCGCCAGCCCGGCGTCGTCCACGCCCGCCCCGCGTCCCACCCAGTCGGCGGCGGCCCCGCCATAGAGCGCGTGGAAGATCGCGGCCGCGACTGTCGTATTGCCGATGCCCATTTCGCCCAGGCACAGGAGGTCCACGTCGCCCGCGATCGCCTCCATGCCGAACGCGAACGTGGCGGCCGCCGCCTTCTCGTCCAGCGCGGCGTCCTGGGTGATGTCCGCCGTCGGCAAGTCGAGCGCGAGGTCGAACACCTTCAGGCCAAGCTCATAGGTGGCGCAGATTTGGTTGATCGCGCCGCCGCCCGCCGCGAACGTCTCCATCATCTGCCGGGTCACGGCCTGCGGCCAAGCGGAGACGCCCTGCGCGACCACGCCGTGGTTGGCGGCGAAAATCGCCACCAGCGGCCGGTCCATGGTGGGTTTCGACTTGCCCTGCCAGGCGGCGAGCCATTGGGGAATCTCCTCGAGGCGCCCCAGCGATCCGGCGGGCTTCACCAGCGCGGCGTCCCGCTCGCGCGCCATGTCGGCGCACTCGGCGGACGCGGGCGGCATGATGGCGAACAGCGCGCGGATATCGTCGAACGGAAGTCCGGCGGTGGTCAGTACAGGGGTCGACATGGGGGCGGCATCCGGGAGGGATCTTCCGCGCGGTCTAGCCGCTGGCGGGCGGAAACGCAAAACCGCCCCCGCCGCCCCACTCGTCAGCGCGCCACCATGATCTCCCGCACAGCCTCGATCACCGCAGGCGGCGTCGCGTAGAGCTTCTCCAGCAGGGCCTGGATTTCCACGCCCGACATGGGGCTGATCTCAAGGCCCATCTTCTTGGCCTCGGCCAGCAGCTCGGGATCGCGCATCGTGGCCATGTAGCTGTCGCGCAGGATTTTGAGCCTGTCTTCCGGCACGCCGGGCGGCGCCACCACGGGGCGGCCCATGGGCAGCCAGCTCACCGCGAACTCGAGCTTGGCCCGCTTTTCGGGGTCGCTGATGAAGTCCGTCACCAGCGGCACGTTGGGAAGCTCCGGGTGCTTCTCCATGGAAACCTGCGTCAGCACCCGCAGCTTGCCCTCCGCGAGCGGCTGGCCCTGGGTGGAGAGCAGGCTGGAGACGAACCAGCCCGCCCGGCCCATGATCTCGCCGCTCTCGGTCGCCATGATCATCTGCGGGTTGTCCTTGTACCCGTCGATGATGCGGAATTTGGTCCCCACGAGCTGGTTCAGCACGCGGGCGTAAACGGAGTCCGAGGTCGCGACGCCGCTGGCCCCCACGACGATCTCGGTCTTCAGCAGGTCGCGAAATTCCTTCACGGGCG
>JAQGJX010000050.1 GCA_028290405.1 Hyphomicrobiales bacterium | reverse complement strand
GCCATCAAGCGGTCCGAAGAGCCTGGCGCGCAGGAAAGCGTGCGCGGCGCCATCGCGCGCGGCGGCTTCATCCAGGGCGAACCGATCCGCCGCGAAAAGCTCGTGAAGGGCCCGAACGCAGGCTTCCTGTCGGCCTTGCTGCCGGCGGGTTCGCGCGCCGTCGCCATCAACATCGACGCGAGCGGCGGCTCTTCGGCGGGCGGCTTCATCCTGCCCAACGACCGGGTGGACGTGGTGCGCACGTCGACCGCCGCGGACGGCATGGAGTCGGAAACGATTCTCACCAACATGCGCGTCCTCGCCATCGGCCAGAACATCGAGGAGAAGAACGGCGAACGCGTCGTGGCGGGCTCCAACGCGACGCTCGAAGCCGATCCCGTGCAGGCCGAGACTCTCATTCTCGCACAGCGCACCGGGCAGATTTCGCTCGTGCTGCGCAGCATGATGGACGCGAGCGGAAGGCCGAAGGCCGACGTCGCCGCGCCGCCCGACGCCGATCGCGGGAGCGTCACGGTCATTCGATACGGAGTCTCCGGAGCGGGCAAGCGCTAACGGCCATTTTCTCAAGTTCGTTTTTTGGAGTTCGAGTATGTCTTTCAGCCACAAGTCCTTTGTGCTGGCCATGAGCGCCATGCTGCCCGCGACCCTGACGGCGGGCCTGGGCGCCGCGCTCCTCGGCGCCGGAGCGATGCAGATTTCCGGCGCATCCGCGCAGACGAGCCAGAGGCCTGCGCCGGGCGTGCCCGCGCAGCGGCTCAACATGGGCGTCGGCAAGTCGGTCATCGTCGACCTCCCGCGCGACGCGGCGGAAATCTTCGTCGGCAACCCTAAGGTCGCCAACGCGGTCGTGCGGTCCGCGCGCAAGATCTACGTGATCGGCGCCGCGAACGGCCAGACCACGATCTTCGCGATGGATTCCTATGGCCAGCAGATCGCCACCATCGAGATCAACATCGGCCGCGACGTGGGCGAGCTGCAGCGCATCCTGAAGACGGCGCTGCCCGACAGCGAGGTGGTGCCGCGCACGGTCGAAGACACGATCATCATGACCGGCTCCGTGGCGTCCGCGGGCGAAGCGCAGAAGGCGATGGACATCGCCGAGGGCTTCCTGCGCACGTCCGGCTGGGACGCCGCGACCGGCGCGCCGGTCGCAGGAAGCACCGGCGGCGGCGGCAAGGTCATCAACTCCCTCGTCATCCGGGGCCGCGACCAGGTGATGGTGAAGGTCACAATCTCCGAAGTGCAGCGGCAGGTGCTGAAGCAGCTCGGCGTCACGGGCGGCAACGCCGCCGGGCCCTGGGGGGCGCTGACGATGGACAATCCCATGTCGGTCAACACGCAGGACCTGAAGTCCGCCCTGAACCTGGGGACCGCCGGCGCCAACGGCATCTCCGCGACCCTGCGGGCGTTCGAGCGCTATGGCGTGTCGCGCGTGCTGGCCGAGCCGACCGTCACGTCGGTTTCCGGCGAGACGGCGAAATTCATGGCGGGCGGCGAAATCCCCGTTCCGGGCGGCCAGAGCTGTTCGCCGGACGCCACCGGCAAGTCCGTCTGTACGTCGGGCGTCACCTACAAGCCCTACGGAATCAGCCTCAACTTCACGCCCGTCGTGCTCGCGGAAGGCCGCATCCTGCTGCGCATCGCCACGGAGGTCGCGGAGGTCGATCCGACCCAGTCCTTCACGTTCCAGTCCGTCAACGTTCCCGCGTTCCGCACGCGCAAGAACGAGACCAGCGTCGAGCTTCCCTCAGGCGGCTCCATCGCTTCGGCGGGCCTGCTGCAGGTGAAATCGCGCCAGGCCATCAACGGCCTGCCGGGCCTGATCAACCTGCCGGTTCTGGGCGCCCTCTTCCGCTCGCGCGACTACCAGCGCGAGGAAACCGAGCTGATGATCGTCGTCACGCCCTACATCGCCAAGGCGTCCAAGCCGCCCGACCTGGCGCGCCCCGACGACGGCTTCGCGGATCCCACCGATCCGCAGAGCTGGCTGCTGGGCCGCGTGAACAAGCTTTACTCCAGCACCAGCAATCCGCAGGCCGCCAAAGGCCTCAACGGACGCTACGGCTTCATTTTCGATTGATCATTTCAATACACGCGCCGGGAACACGACCATGTATTTCAACCGCCCTGACCTCCTGAAGACCCGGCTTCAAGCCGTCCTGCTCGCAGGCGCAGCGCTCGGCCTTGGGGCATGCGCGCCCAATCGCGTCGCCAACTCCGACACGATCGCGTCCGACTACCGCGCCCGCCACGCGATCGTGGTGGGCGAGGCGCCCGTGACGCTGGACCTGTTTCCCGCGGGCGTGCAGATGGGCTTCGCCAACCGGGACCGCGTGCGCAACTTCGCCGCCGCCTACCAGCGCGATGGACGCGGCCCCATCTCGATCCAGATTCCCCAGGGCTCGTCGGCGGACGCGCAGGCGCGCGCGGCGGTGGACGGCATCCGCCGCGATCTTGCGGCGGCCGGCGCGCGCGGCTTCGTCAACGTCAGCACATACCCGGTCACCGACCCTTCCCTCGCCTCCCCGGTGCGCCTTTCGTACCTGAGCCTCAAGGCCAGCGTGGCCAACAAGTGCGGCGAGTGGCCGCGCGACCTGGCCTCCGGCAGTTCGCTCGAGGGCTGGAACAACACGACATACTGGAACCACGGCTGCGCGCACCAGAACATGCTGGCCCAGCAGGTCGCCGATCCGCGCGACCTGGTCGCCCCGCAGGGCGAAACGTCGAGCGACGTGCCGATGCGCACGCGCGCCATCACGTCCGTCAGAAAGGGCACGGACCCGTCCACCACCTGGACGGTGAAGAGTTCGAACATCGGAAGCGCAGGAGGCCAGTGATGAGTTCGCAGGGCAGGACCGGCGCAGCGTTGGGCGGCGAAGGCCAGATCGCCGCCGTCCCGCGCGTGACCATTCAGGCGTTTTGCGAGTCCGGCGACACGGCCGCGGTGATGAACAGCGCGGCGACCGACCGGCGGATGCTGAAGGCGCACGTGAAAGCCCACATGGGCGGCATGAACGCGGCGCTGGAAGCCTATCGCAGCTCGCCCACGCCCAACGTGGTGGTGATCGAAAGCACGTCCGACCGCGCGACCATCCTGGCGCAACTGGAAGAGCTGTCGGAATATTGCGATCCGGGCACCAAGGTCATCATCGTCGGCCGCTCGAACGACATTCACCTCTATCGCGAGCTGATCTCGCTGGGCGTCAGCGATTATCTGGTCGCGCCGATGAACGTGCTGACCTTCGTGACCTCCGTGTCGAACATCTATGCGAGCGACGCGGGCAAGAACGTGGGGCGCGTCACGGCCATCTTGGGCGCCAAGGGCGGCGTGGGCTCGTCGACCATCGCGCACAACATCGCCTACAACATCGCCACGTCCTACGAGGCGGGCACTGTGCTGGTGGACTTCGACCTGGGGTTCGGCACGGCGGGCCTGAACCTCAACCAGGATCCGGTCACGTCGCTGGGCGACATCGTGCAAACGCCTGAGCGGGCGGATTCGAACATACTCGACCGGCTGATGGTGAAGTGCTCGGACCATCTGAGCCTGCTTGCGGCGCCCGCGATGCTGGACACGACGTACGACGTGCCGGACTCGACCTTCGAGACCATGCTCGACACGCTGCGGGCCACGACGCCCAACATCATCCTCGACCTGCCGCACACGTGGACCGCGTGGGTGCGGCGCACCATCATGGCGGCAGACGACGTGATCCTTGTCGCGGCGCCCGACCTCGCAAACCTGCGCAACGCCCGCAACCTGCTGGACGTGCTGAACGCCGCGCGTCCCAACGACGCCAAGCCGCGGCTCATCATGAACATGGTGGGCGTGCAGAAGCGTCCCGAGATCGCCATCACGGACTTCGCCAAAGCGCTCGATCTGGAGCCGATGGCGATCGTGCCGTTCGACGCAAAGCTCTTCGGCGCGGCGGCGAACAACGGCCAGATGCTGGCGGAACTCGAGCCCAATAATAAGGTAACCGAAACTCTTTTGGATGTAACCAAGGCGCTGATGGGACGGGCCGAGCCCAAGCCGGTCAAGCGCAACCTGCTTGGGCCTCTCGCGTCCCTTCTCGGGCGCAAAGCATCCTGACGTTGAGACCGGAGCACTTGTGATGTTTGGAAAGCGTTCGACAGCCGCGTCGCCCGTGGCGCGAGAGACGGCTCCGCCTGCCGCCCTGCAGCGCGTGATGGGCGCTGAACCTGTTCCGCACGCCGCGCCCGCTCCCGTCGCCGCGCCAAAGCCCGCCGCGCCGCCCCCGCCTCCTCCGCCGCCTGCGCGCAAGCGTTCGGATTCGTACTACACGACCAAGAGCACCGTGTTCGGCGCCATGATCGAGGCGATCGACCTGTCGCAGCTCGCCAAGGTAGCGCCCGACGCCGCGCGGGAGGAAATCCGCGACATCATCAACGAGATCATGACGATCAAAAGCATCGCCATGTCCATCGCCGAGCAGGAGGAGCTGCTCGAGGACATCTGCAACGACATCCTGGGGTTTGGCCCGCTGGAGCCGCTGCTGGCGCGCGACGACATCGCGGACATCATGGTCAACGGCGCCGAGCGCACGTTCATCGAAGTCGCCGGCAAGATCCAGCTCATCAACATCCGCTTCCGCGACAACACGCAGCTCATGAACATTTGCCAGCGCATCGTGAGCCAGGTGGGCCGGCGCGTGGACGAATCCTCTCCAATCTGCGACGCGCGTCTCATCGACGGCTCGCGCGTCAACGTGATCGCGCCGCCGCTCGCCATCGACGGCGCCGCGCTCACCATCCGCAAGTTCAAGAAGGACAAGCTGACCCTGGACCAGCTCCAGGGGTTCGGCGCCATCTCGAAAGAGGGCGCGGAGATCCTGAAGATCATCGGGCGCGTGCGCTGCAACGTGCTCATCTCAGGCGGCACGGGTTCGGGCAAGACGACGCTGCTCAACTGCCTCACCAATTACATCGACGAAGACGAGCGCATCATCACCTGCGAGGACGCCGCGGAACTCCAGTTGCAGCAGGCCCATGTGGTGCGCCTTGAAACGCGCCCGCCCAGCCTTGAAGGCAGCGGCGCGATCACCATGCGCGACCTCGTGAAGAACTGCCTGCGCATGCGTCCCGAACGCATCATCGTGGGCGAAGTGCGCGGCCCCGAAGCGTTCGACCTGCTGCAGGCGATGAACACGGGCCACGACGGCTCCATGGGCACGCTGCACGCCAACTCGCCGCGCGAAGCGCTGGGCCGCCTTGAATCCATGATCACCATGGGGGGATTCACTCTGCCCATGCGCACCATCCGCGAGATGGTCGTGGCGTCCGTGGACGTCATCATCCAGGCCATGCGCCTGCGCGACGGATCGCGCCGCATCACGCACATCACCGAGGTGATGGGCATGGAAGGCGACGTCATCATCACCCAGGACCTGATGACGTACGACATCGTCGGCGAAGACGAAAACGGCAAGCTGATCGGCCGCCACAAGTCCATGGGCATCGGGCGCCCGCGCTTCTGGGACCGCGCCCGCTACTATGGAGAGGAGAAGCGTCTCGCGGCGGCGCTGGACGCCTCGGATTCCGATAACAACTGACGTGGCGCATCCGCCCCGGCGCTTTGGAGCAAGCCGATCATGAAAATGCTGATGGCGCTTTTGCTGGCGGCGGCCTCGCTGGGCGGGATTTTCTTCGCCTTCGTTTACCCCAAGCTATCGGGCGCGGCGCCCGAAGGCCGGCTGCAGAAAATGGCCAAGGGAGCGGCCGGGGCGCGCGAGGACGCGAAGGCGGGCGAACGGGATTCAGCGCGCCGCAAGCAGATCTCCGAGAACCTGAAAGGGATGGAGACCGGCGCCAAGAAGAAGGTGACGCTGGAAGCCAGGATCACCCAGGCGGGCCATGAATGGAGCATGTCGCAATACTTCATGTTCTCGGCGGTCTGCGGGCTTGCGGTCGGCTTGCTGCTTTTGTTCATGAGCCATTCGCCCCTGGTGGGCGGAATGGGCCTCGTGATCGGCGGCCTGGGGGTCCCCAACTGGTACCTGAACTACATGAAGAAGAAGCGGCTCGCGCAATTCGCCGAAGCGTTTCCGGCCGCCATCGACGTCATCATCCGCGGCGTGAAGGCCGGCCTTCCGCTGTCCGAATGCATCAAGATCATCGGGAACGAGGCGCCCGAGCCGCTGGGCGGAGAATTCCGCGGCATCATCGAGGCGCAGCAAATGGGCCTCACGCTCGGCGAGGCCGTGCAGCGCATCGCGGATCGCGTACCGACCGCTGAATCGAACTTCTTCTCCATCGTCATCAACATCCAGCAGAAAGCCGGCGGCAATCTGTCGGAAGCGCTGAGCAACTTGTCCCGCGTGCTGCGCGACCGCAAAAAGATGAAGATGAAGATCAAGGCCATGGCCACCGAAGCCACCGCCTCGGCCAGCATCATCGGCTCACTGCCGTTCGTGGTCGCCACGCTCGTCTACGTCACCAGCCCCTCCTACATCTCGCTGCTCTGGACCTCCGACACCGGCCCCATCGTCCTCCTCGGTTGCGGAGTGTGGATGGGGATCGGCATCACGGTCATGCGCAAGATGATCAACTTCGACGTGTGAGCCCATCATGTTCAGCGCCATCGCCGAAAAGCTCTACGACGCCCAGTTCGTCTACGCCCTGCTCGCCGGGATAGGCACGGTCGCGACGATCCTCACGGTCGCGCTGCCGCTGCTGGAGTCCGACAATCTCAGCAAGCGCATGAACGCGGTCTCCGCCGAGCGCTCCAACCTGCGCGTGCGCGAGCGCACGAAGCTCAATACCCAAAAGCTGAGCCTGCGAAGCGCCAGCTCGAAGGGCGTGTACAAGGAGCTTGTCGAGAAGTTCGACCTCGCCAAATACTTCGGCCTCCAGGACGGCAAGATGCAGCTGGCGCGCGCTGGCTACCGCACGCCCAAGGCTGAATACACCTTTCTGGTCATGCGCGTGGCGCTGGCCGGCGGGTGCTTCCTTATCGGCAATTTTTACGCCTTCATCCTGATGTCCGGCGAGCAATCCGTCGCGGTGAAGTTCGGCATCGGGGTGTTCTCGGCGCTGGTGGGCATGAAGCTGCCGGAGATGTATCTCAAGAACATCACCGAAAAGCGTCAGTTCTCCATGCGGCAGGCCTTTCCGGACGCGCTGGACCTGCTGCTCATCTGCGTCGAATCGGGCATGTCCATCGAGCCTGCGTTCAAGAAGGTAGGGGCGGAGATCGGCGCGCAATCCATTCCGCTGGCGGAGGAGTTCGGACTTGTGACGGCGGAACTGTCGTTCCTGCCGGAGCGCCGCACCGCTTACGAGAATTTCGCCGCCCGCACCGGGCTCGACGCCGTGAAGCAGATCACCACCGTGCTGATCCAGGCGGAACGCTACGGCACCCCCATGGGAACGGCGCTGCGCGTGGTGGCGCAGGAGAGCCGCGACAACCGCATGATGGAGGCCGAGAAGAAGGCCGCGTCCCTGCCCCCGAAGCTGACCGTGCCGATGATCCTGTTCTTCCTTCCGGTCCTCTTCGCCGTCATCATCACGCCGGCGGCGCTGCAGATCTCCTCGATGAAGTAGCCGCCCGGACGGGTCCGCATACGATGACGGCCTGCGCGGGAAGCGCAGGCCGTTTTGCGTTCGGGCGGGCGCGCTTCAGCGCTGGGGCTTGCGGGCCGCAGGTTCGGCCGGCGCGGCGTTGGCGGTCTGGATCTGCCGCCACGTGTTCGACTGGGCGATCATGCGGCGGATCTCGCCCACGTTCGCCGCCGCCTGGTCGGGCGGCAGGTCGCGCTTCTGGATATCCTCGGCTTCCGAGAACTTGCCCTGGAGGGCGAGCACGAGGGCGAGGTTCTGGCGCACGCGGGCGTCGGCGCGCGGATTGGCGCTGGCCTCCCGCAGGGTCTGCTCCGCGAGCGGCAGCTTCTTGGTCAGCGCATAGGAGAGGCCGAGGTTCGACAGGACGGAAGGCTCGCCGGGCACGATCTTCAGCGCGGAACCGTAATACCCCTGCGCGCCCGCGTGATCCCCCATCTGGTCGGCCACGGAGCCTTGCGCGGACAGCACCGTCCAGTTGGGGCGCTCGGGCGTGTGGGCCCCCTGCAGCACGTTGGCGGCTTCCTGCAGGCGGCCAGCGTCCGCCAGCGACTTGCCATAGGCGGCCAGCACGTCCTGATCGTTGGGATATTGGGCGGCGAGCTTCTGCAGCACCGCCACCGCCTCCGAGAAGCGGCGCGTGGCGCGCAGCCCTTTGGCGTAGGTCAGCGCGACGCGGCGATCATTGGGCGCGGCGTCGTAGCGGCGGCCCCATTCGTCGGCGAACCGCATGGCTCCCTGGGGATCGGCGGGGGCGCTCACGTCGGCTCCGCCGATGGAGCCCGTGACGTCGCGCACGGTCTTGCAGCCGCCAAGCGCCATGGCCATCGACAGCGCCACAAGGGCGACAAGGCGCGCCGGGGCGCGGGACGGGACGGGACAAGGGCGACGGGCGATCAAAAAAGTGCGGCTCATCGGGCGCCTGCTTCAAAATAGGAATCGAACTTCAATCTTCCGATCAATAAAGAGTTAACCCTAACGACGCGTTAAACGCCCGCGCCTGAGGAGAGAGCATTCATGTCCAATGTCCTGACCCGCTCCGCCAAGGGCGCCCTGCCCGTCTGGTTCGCCTCCACGGACACGTGGGACGAGGTGCGCGGCGGGCTGTCCCCGGCGGCGAGCGCGTTCGCCAAGGCCAGCGGGTTCGAGCCGACCCCGGGCCGCGTGCTGACGCTGCCGAACGCGGCGGGCGGCCTTGAGGGCGCGGTGATGGGCGTGGAGCGCAAGGGCGCGCGCTGGCGCGATCCGCTGCTGGCCGGCAAGCTGGCCGGCGCCCTGCCGGCGGGCGTGTGGCGTTTCGCCAACGCGCCCGGCGACGCGCCGCGCGCGCTGGAGCTGGCTGCGCTGGGCTTCGGTCTCTCGGCCTATTCGTTCCGGCGCTACCGCAAGCCCGCGCAGCCGGGTCCGCGCCTCGTCGTGCCGCAGGGCGTGGACGCCAAGGCGCTGGAGCGCACGCTGGACGCCCTGACGATGGCTCGCGACCTGGTGAACACGCCCGCCAACGACATGGGCCCCGACGCGCTCGAGAAGGCGGCGCTGGCCATGGCCAGCCGCAACGGCGCCAAGGCCCGGGTGGTGCGCGGCGCGGCGCTCCAGAAGGGTTTCCCGCTCATCCATGCGGTAGGCCGGGCGGCCGCGCAGGAGCCTCGCCTCGTGGACATCACCTGGGGCTCCCCCAAGGCCCCGAAGGTGACGCTGGTGGGCAAGGGCGTGTGCTTCGACACCGGGGGGCTCGACATAAAGCCCTCCTCGGCCATGCTGCTGATGAAGAAGGACATGGCGGGCGCCGCCACCGCCATGGCGCTGGCGCAGAGCGTCATGCAGGCGGGGCTGAAGGTGCGCCTGCGGGTGCTGCTGCCCATCGTGGAGAACTCCGTCTCGTCCGACGCCTTCCGGCCCGGCGACGTCTACCCGAGCCGCAAGGGCCTCAGCGTCGAGATCGGCAACACGGACGCGGAGGGCCGGCTGATCCTGTGCGACGCGCTGGCCCTCGCCGACGAGGAGGCTCCGGAGATGATGTTCGACTTCGCGACCCTGACGGGCGCGGCGCGGGTGGCGCTGGGGCCCGACCTGCCGCCGTTCTACTGCACCGACGACGCGCTGGCGCAGGACATCCAGCGCACCGGCTTCGAAACCCACGATCCCGTGTGGCGCCTGCCCCTGTGGGATCCCTACGACAGCATGCTGGACGGCAAGATCTCCGACATCAACAACGTGTCGGCGGGCCCGTTCGCGGGCTCCATCACGGCGGCGCTCTACCTGCGGCGCTTCGTCGAAAAGGCCGGCGCGTGGGCGCACTTCGACATCTACGGCTGGAACCCGTCCACCAAGCCGGGGCGCCCCGAGGGGGGCGACGCCCAGACGGTGCGCCTGCTGCACGACCTGCTGGAGCGGCGCTTCGGCCGGGGGCGCACTTGATGCGGGCGCGCTGACTCGACTATGACGGCGGGCGAGCGCACTCCGCAGGCGGCCCCTCTTCCTCTTTCGAAGAAAAAACGATGGCCATCGAGATGAGACCCGCGCAGGCCCTGCGCCTGCTGCACGACGTCTCGCTGGACCTGGTCCGCGAGGTGCGGGCGGACGACGCCCCGGACCTCACCTTGCGCCAGCTCACCATCCTGCTCACGATCTACCTTGAGCCTCCGCCCCACACGGTGCGCGGGCTGGCCGCCAAGCTGCGCGTCACCAAGCCGGTCGTCACCCGCGCGCTCGATTCGCTGGGCAAGGTCGATCTCGTCACCCGCCGGCGCGACGAGGCGGACCTGCGCAACGTCATCGTGCAGCGGACCGTGAAGGGCGCGCTCTATGTGGAGCAGCTCGGCGATGTCATCGTCGACAACGCGAGGGGCCTGTGATGACCACAAACCGGGGCGTGCTGCCCGAAGGGATGGACCGGCGCACCACGCCCGCGCGTCCCGATTTCGCCGCCGAGAGCCTGCGCGGCGTGGTGACGGCGCCGCGCTACGTCACGCCCGTGCGCCTGCGCATCGTGGCGGAAACCACGGCGCTGCGCGGCGAGCCCTCGCCGGAATCGGGGGTCGACACCCAGGCGCTCTTCGGCGAATGGGTCGACGTGTACGAATTCGACGACGAAGGCTGGGCATGGGGCCAGTTGCTCCGCGACGGCTACGTGGGCTTCTTGGCCGCCAACGACGTCATGGCGGCGGTCCACGACGCCACCCACACGGTGAGCGCACCGCGCACGCTGGTCTATCCCGCGCGTTCCATCAAGGCTCCGGCCATGCACGGGCTGCCGCTGAACGCACGCGTGGCGGTGCTGGAGCGGGACGGCGCCTTCGCGCGCATCGAGCCCGCCGGCTGGGTGTGGGCGGACCATCTCGCGCCGCTCGACGCGGGCGCGGGAGATTTCGTCGCAGTGGCGGAACGCTTCCTCAACGCGCCCTACCTGTGGGGCGGCAAGACGTGGCTGGGCGTGGATTGCTCGGGCCTCGTGCAGATCTCCCTGCAGGCGGCGGGCGTTGAAGCGCAGCGCGACACGGACATGCAGGCGCGCGACCTTGGCGCCCCGGTGAGCGTGGACGCCGGGCTGAGGCGCGGCGACCTCGTGTTCTGGAAGGGCCACGTGGGGATCATGCGCGACGCGCACACGCTGCTGCACGCCAACGGCGCCTCCATGCAGGTGACGAGCGAGCCGCTGGCGCAGGCGCGCGCGCGGATCGTCGCCGCGGGGGCCGGAGACGTGACGGTGGTCAAGCGGCTGTGAGAGCGCGGCGCTGATTGCCGTAGCGGCTGCGCGGCCACGGCGAAACGGCGTTTGATGCGGCAGGAGCCAGCGCCGGGAGGCGCGCGGTCCAAATGCGCCCGAACAAGCCTCAAGGCTGATGAGGCCCACTCTCCCGGACGCGGAGCGATCCGGGGTCGAGGGGGAATATGTGGCTCTTGCGGCTGGGTCCCGGGTGCGCCCTCCGGGCGCCCCGGGAAAGTGGAGCTTTATTCCGCACAGCGTCTACGGGCCGCAGAACAGCGGTCCGTGACGCCTCCCTGGACCGCCCGCGTCCGGCCTACGCGATGCGGACGTTCATCTCGCCGATCTTCTCGATCCACGCGTGCATGGTGTCGCCGGACTTGATCTGGCCGACGCCGTCGGGGGTGCCGGTCATGATCACGTCGCCGGGGTGCATCGTGTAGACCTTCGAGGCGCGCACGATGAGGTCGCGCACGTCGCAGATGAGGTGCGCGGTGTTGGAGCGCTGGCGCACTTCGCCGCCGACCTCGATGCCGAACTCCAGCGCGTCCGGGTCGGCGATTTCGTCGGCCGTCACCAGCCAGGGGCCCAGCACCGAATAGGTGTCGGCCGCCTTGCGGAAGCTGCGATCCTCGGGGCCGCGCACGGTCATGTCGAGCGCGATGCAATAGCCGGCCACGTGGTTGAGCGCGTTCTCGCGCGTGATGTTCTTGCCCGGCTTGCCGATGACGACGCCCAGCTCCACCTCGTGGTCGTTGCGGCGCTCCGGCCAATGAAGCTGCACCGCCTGCCCCGCGCCGATGACGCCGGTCTGCGACTTCAGGAACAGGCCGTACTTGTCGATCGGCGTGTCGAAGCCATCGTGGGTGGGCATGTGCACGCCGTGGTTGATGGCCGGGTTGGCCGACTCGGCCACGTGCAGCGGGTAGTTCAACGGCGCGGCGATGATGCGCGGCGGATTGGCGACGCACGAATCCAGCGTCACGCTGGCGAGCGGCTTGGCGGGCGCGGTCTTGGCGGCCTCGCGCATCAGCGGGATCATCTTGTCCAGGTTGGCGATGAAATGATCCCCGGGGGCGAGCGGCCAGCGCAACGGCGGCAGGGCCTCCAGCACGGACGTCACGTCGCGCACCTGGTCGCCATCGACAATACCGACGCGTCCGTCATCAAAGCGGCAGATCTTCATGGGGTGTGTCTTTCGTCAGGAAGGCTGATGATATCCGATGGGTGCGCCTAAACGATCGGGCGCGCCAGCGCAAGGCTGACGCGCCCGCCATGAGCGCAAGCGTGAGCGCCGCCTAGGCTGAAATCGCCTTGCGGCCGGGGCCCGCCTTGTCGAGATTGAACACCCGGATGGCGTTTTCGCTGAAAATCTTCTTCTTGTCCGCCGCCGCCAGCCACTCGAAACTCTCGATCATCGGCCGCACGTGGTCCATGGAGCGGCCGGTGTCGGGATTGATGGTGGAGCCCACGCCGGGGCATTCCGCGCCGAACAGGCACTGGTCGGGCCCCACGGTCTTGATCAGCAGGCGCAGGCCTTCCTCCGAATAAAGCACCGTGTCGAAGTAGAGCTTGCGCAGCCCGTCCGAGAAGCGCTCGCCGCCGGGGCGGCGCAGCGTGGGGGATTCGAAGCGGCCGATCTGGTAGGGGATCGCGCCGCCGCCATGGCTCACCACGATCTTCAGCTTGGGGAAGTCCTTCAGCACGTCGGACATGACCAGCGTGTAGACGGCGATGGATTCCTCGTTGATGAAATGCAGCGAATACGGCGTGCGCGCCGAGCGCGAGCCCGTCGCGTGGATGTGGGCGGGCACGTCCAGCTCGCAGAGCTTTTCGTACAGCGGATACCAGTAGCGGTCGCCCATGCCGGGCGCCTCGACGCCGCTGTTCTCATATGGGTCCGGGTTCAGCAGGCAACCCACGAAGCCCATCTTGATGCAACGCTCCAGTTCGGGAATCGCCTTCTCGATGGGGTCCCCCGCCACCTGCGGCAGGGCGCACACGCCGATGAACGTCTCGGGAAACATGCCCATCTGGCGATGGATCATGTTGTTGCACTCTTCGGTGAACCAGTGGACGATTTTCGCCGGCTTTTCCGAATGCATGAGATGGAACGGGCGCGGCGACAGCAATTGCATGTCGGTGCCGTGATGGGCGAGGTAATCGAGATGGCCCAGCGGGCCGATCTCCGCCTTGTTGGCCGCGGCGCGCACTTCGTCGTCGCTCACCTTCACGCCGCCGCGCCCATGGGAGCCGCGCGAGGCGAGCTGCGTCGCCTTGTAGGCCCACAATTCAGCGGGCGCGCTCACGTGCCCATGGCAATCGATGATCATGTTCTGGCTCCTTGCGTGAGCGCGCGCCAGGACGCCGCCCGCAACCTCCCGGATCGCCCCCGCGTCGGCGCGGGGGTCGATGATTGCGGCTCAAACTAAAGCCGCCGTTGACGGAGTCAAATCGCCGCCGGGTTGACCGTGGCGCGGACGCGGACCCATGATGGCGTCAACACAAGGGGAGAGACGCCATGAGGTTTGCGCGCGCGACGACGTTTGGCCGCAGGCTCGCCGCAGCCGTGTCGCTGCTTGCGTGCTGGGGCGCCGGGGCGCAGGCCGATCCTGCGGATTTCTATCGCGGCAAGCAGGTGCAACTGATCGTCGGCTACGGCCCCGGCGGAGGCTACGACGTCTACGCCCGCGTGCTCGCGCGCCACATGGGCGCGCACATGCCCGGCGAGCCGACAATCGTGGTGCAGAACATGCCCGGCGCGGGCAGCCTGCGCGCCGCAAACTACATCGCCAACGTCGCGCCGCGCGACGGCACGGCCATGGCGGCCATCGACCGGCAATTGCCCCTCACGGCCGTGATGGGCGGC
>JAQGJX010000033.1 GCA_028290405.1 Hyphomicrobiales bacterium | reverse complement strand
GCGCTGCGCCGAATACGGCTACGACTATTACGGCCGTCCGGTCTGCGTCGGCTACTACCGCTACTGAGCGACGTGGCGTGAGAGCCCGGCCCAGCAGGCCGGGCTTTCGCTCAGGCTTTTCACCGGGCGAGATCGTGCTACCTCTGCCGGGATGAACGCCTTCACGCCCGATTCGCGCCTGGTCGCGGACGTCACGCCCTCGCCCAATCACGGCAAGCGGATCGGCTACGCCGCGCCGGACGCCATCGTGCTGCACTACACCGGGCTGCGGCGCGGCGAGGCGGAGGCTGCATGGCGGGCGGACCCGGGCGGCGAGGCGCTGCGCTGGCTGCGCGACCCGCAATCGTGCGTCTCCTCCCACTATGTGGTGAAAGAGGACGGGCGCATCCTGCAGCTCGTGCCTGAATCGCGCCGCGCCTGGCACGCAGGCGTGTCCTTCTGGCGCGGCTCCACCGACCTCAACTCCCATTCCGTCGGCGTCGAGATCGTCAATGCGGGGCATTTCGGCGGCCTCCCCGACTTTCCGGCCGTGCAGATCAAGGCCGTCATCGCGCTATGCCGCGACATTGCGGCGCGCCACGCCATCGCGCCCGAGCGCGTGCTGGCCCATTCGGACATAGCGCCCGGCCGCAAGATCGATCCCGGCGAGCGCTTTCCGTGGGGCGAACTGGCGCAGGCCGGCGTCGGCCATTGGGTCCCGCCCGCGCCCATTTCCGAAGGCCGCACGTTCGGCCCGGGCGAAGAGGGCCAGCCGGTGCGGGCCATCCAGGCGATGTTCGCGCTTTACGGCTACGGGCTGCCGCTGACGGGCGTTTACGACCAGACAACCGAAGACGTGGTGAGCGCGTTTCAACGACGTTACCGGCCCGCGCTCGTGGACGGGCGCGCGGACGCCTCGACCCTTGCGACGCTGCGCGACCTCATCGCCGCGCTGGAGCGCATGCCCGCGCAGGTCGCCACAGGACAGGAAGCCAGCGTATGACAACCTATCTCATCACCGGCGCGAACCGCGGCATCGGCCTTGAACTCACCCGGCAGGCGGCGGCCTCGGGCGCCAACGTGATCGCCGCCGTGCGCGATCCCTCCAAGGCGAGCGAGTTGAACGCGCTCGCGGCCTCCAGCAGCGGCCTCGTGGAGGTCATCGCGCTGGACGTCGCCGATGCGGCCTCCATCGACGCCGCGCAGGCGAAGGTCGGCGCCCGGCCTATCGACGTGCTCGTCAACAACGCCGGCGTCATGGGCAAGGCCCAGACGGTGCTGGACATGGAGGCCGAGGACTTCCTTGAGGTCATGCAGGTGAACGCGCTGGGGCCGGTGCTCGTCTCGCGCACGTTCCTGCCGAACCTGCGCGCCGCCGGGCACGCGAAGATCGCCGTGATCTCGAGCCTGATGGGCTCCTTCACCTATCCGGGCGCAAGCCACATCGCCTACAGCACGTCCAAGACCGCCGTGAACAGGCTGTTCCATGCGCTGGCGCGCGAACTGGCGCCCGAGCACATCCATGTCGCCATCCTGTCGCCTGGCTGGGTGCGCACCGACATGGGCGGGCCGAACGCCACGCTCGACGTGCGCGACAGCGCCAAGGGCCTCCTGCGCATGATCGCCGCGACGGACGCCGGCAACAGCGGGACGGGCCGCAATTACGCGGGCGATCCGCTGCACTGGTAGCTTCTATTCCGCCGCCTCGCGGGGGATGGCGGCGGGATCGTAGTTGAGGATCGGCGAGAGCCAGCGTTCGGCCTCGCGCACGCTCATCGCCTTGCGGCGGGCGTAATCCTCCACCTGGTCGCGCTCCACCTTGGCGACGCCGAAATAATGCGCCTCCGGGTGGGCGAGATAGAGCCCGCACACGGAGGAGCCCGGCCACATGGCGTAGCTCTCCGTCAGCTTCACGCCGATGCGCCGCTCCGCCTTCAGAAGGTCGAACAGGATCGCCTTCTCGGTGTGGTCGGGCTGGGCGGGATAGCCGGGCGCGGGGCGCACGCCCTGGTATTTTTCCGCGATGATCTCCTGCGCCGAGAGAGCCTCGTGGGGCGCGTAGCCCCAGAACTCGCGGCGCACCCGCATGTGCATGCGCTCGGCCATCGCCTCCGCGAGGCGGTCCGCGAGGGCCTTCACCATGATCGACGAGTAATCGTCGTTGGCGCGCGCGAAGCGGTCCGCGATGCGCTCCTCGTTGGCCCCGGCGGTGACCACGAACGCGCCGACGTAATCGACCTTGGCGCTCGATCGCGGCGCCACGAAATCCGCCATGGCGATATGCGGGCGCCCGTCGCGGCGCTGCAATTGCTGGCGAAGGGTGTGGAGGGTCGCCAGCCGCTCGGTGCGCGACTCGCCCGTGTAGAGCGCTATGTCGTCGCCCTCCGCGTTGGCGGGCCAGAAGCCGATGACGGCCCTTGGGTCGAACCAGCGTTCCGCGATGGCGCGCTCCAGCATGGCCTGCGCGTCGTCGAACACCTGCCGCGCCGCCTTGCCCTGCTCGCCGTCTTCGAGAACGGCCGGGTAGCGGCCCCTCATGTCCCATGTCTGGAAGAAAGGCGTCCAGTCGATATAGGGCGTCAGTTCCGCCACGTCGTAGGCGGCGAAGACGCGCGTTCCGATGATCTGCGGCCGGGGGGGCGCATAGCTGTCCCAATCCAGCTTCAGCGCGTTGGCGCGCGCCCGTTCGATGGAGACCCGCTGCTTGTCGTTCTCCGCGCGCGCATGGGCGTCCGACACGCGGGCGTATTCGGCGCGCAGGCCCTCCACGTAGCCCTCGCGCGTGGCGGGGGAGAGCAGGCTGGAGACGACGCCCACGGCGCGGCTCGCGTCCGTGACGTACACGGCCTGTCCGGCTTGATACCGGGGATGGATTTTCACCGCCGTGTGGACGCGGCTGGTGGTGGCGCCGCCGATCAGCAGGGGCACGCTGAAGCCTTCGCGTTCGAGTTCGGACGCCACGAAGCACATCTCGTCCAGCGAGGGCGTGATGAGGCCGGAGAGGCCCACGATATCGACGTTCTCCGCCCGCGCCACGTCGAGGATCCTGCGCGCGGGCGTCATCACGCCTAGGTCGATGACCTCGTAATTGTTGCACTGGAGCACCACGCCGACGATGTTCTTGCCGATGTCGTGCACGTCGCCCTTCACGGTGGCGAGCAGCACCTTGCCTGCCTTGGCGGCGGCGCCGTCTGCGTCCATCTCCATGTAGGGCATGAGGCGCGCGACCGCCTTCTTCATGACGCGCGCGGACTTCACCACCTGCGGCAGGAACATCTTGCCCGAGCCGAAGAGATCGCCGACCACGTTCATGCCCGCCATCAGCGGACCTTCGATCACGTCCAGCGGGCGGCTTGCGGCCAGCCGCGCCTCCTCCACGTCCGCCTCCACGAAGTCCGCCACCCCGTTGACCAGCGCATATTCCAGCCGCCCCGCGACGTCCGCCTCGCGCCACGCAAGGTCCTGCCCGGGGGCGTGCTGCGCCGCGCCCTTGAAGCGGTCCGCAATCGCCAGCAGGCGTTCGGTGGCGTCGGGGCGGCGGTTGAGCGCCACGTCCTCGCAGGCCTCGCGCAGTTCGGGATCGATCTTCTCGTAGACCTGCAACTGGCCCGCGTTGACGATGCCCATGTCCATGCCCGCCTGGATGGCGTGGAACAGGAACACGGAGTGCATGGCCTCGCGCACCAGATCGTTGCCCCGGAAGGAGAACGAGAGGTTCGACACCCCGCCCGACACATGCGCATGGGGGCAGCGCCGGCGGATTTCGCGGGTCGCGTCAATGAAGGCGACGCCGTAGCCGTCGTGCTCCTCGATGCCCGTGGCGACGGCGAATATGTTCGGGTCGAAGATGATGTCCTGCGGCGGAAAGCCCGCCTTATCCACGAGGAGGCGGTAGGCGCGTTCGCAGATCGAGACCTTGCGGGCGAACGTGTCGGCCTGGCCCTCCTCGTCGAACGCCATGACGACGACCGCGGCGCCATAGGCGCGCACGACGCCGGCCTCGCGCAGGAACTTCTCCTCGCCTTCCTTCATCGAGATGGAGTTCACCACGGCCTTGCCCTGGATGCATTTCAGGCCCGCCTCGATCACCTCGAACTTCGAGGAATCGACCATGATGGGAACGCGGGCGATATCGGGCTCCGAGGCGATGAGGTTGAGGAAGGTCGTCATGGCGGCCTGCGAGTCCAGCAGGCCTTCGTCCATGTTCACGTCGATGATCTGGGCGCCGCCCGCCACCTGCTCGCGCGCCACGTCCAGCGCCGCCGCGTAGTCGCCGTTCTTCACCAGCTTGCGAAAGCGCGCCGAGCCCGTGACGTTGGTGCGCTCGCCGACGTTGACGAAGCGGATGTCGGGCGTGAGCGTGAAGGGCTCCAGCCCCGAGAGGCGCAGGCGCGGCGCGATGGCGGGCACGGCGCGCGGCCGCACGCCCTCCACGCGCTGCGCCAGCGCCCGCACATGCTCGGGCGTCGTGCCGCAACAACCGCCGACGATGTTGACGAGGCCCGCGTCGGCGAATTCGCCCAGCAGGCCCGCCATGTACTCGGGGCTCTCGTCGTAGAGGCCGAATTCGTTGGGCAGACCGGCGTTGGGGTAGGCGCACACCAGCGTGTCGGCGATGCGCGACAGCTCCGCCACATGGGAGCGCATCTCGCGGGCGCCCAGGGCGCAATTGAGCCCGACCGCGACGGGACTGACGTGCGCCAGCGCGTTCCAGAACGCCTCGGGCGTCTGGCCCGAAAGCGTGCGTCCCGACAGGTCCGTGATCGTGCCTGACAGGACGACCGGCAAATCGACGCCCGTCTCCAGGAACGCTTCGCGCGCGCCCATGAAGGCCGCCTTGGCGTTCAGGGTGTCGAAGATGGTCTCGATCAGCAGCAGGTCCGCGCCGCCTTCGACCAGCCCCAGCGTCGCCTCCCGGTAGGCCTGCCGCAGGGCGTCGAACGTGATGGCGCGAAAGCCCGGGTCCGACACGTTCGGGGAGATGGAGGCGGTGCGGTTGGTGGGGCCCAGCGCGCCGGCCACGAAACGGGGCCTGCCGTCGCGCGCCTGCGCGAGGTCGGCCGCTTCGCGCGCGAGCCTTGCGCCGTCGCGGTTGAGCGCGTGGACGTGCGCCTCGCAGCCGTAGTCGGCCTGCGCGATGGAGGTGGAGGAGAACGTGTTCGTCTCGCAGATGTCGGCGCCGGCGAGAAAATACCGCAGATGGATGTCCCGGATGGCGTCAGGCTGCGTGAGGATGAGGATGTCGTTGTCGCCCTTGAGGTCGCACCCATGTCGGGCGAACAGCGCGCCGCGGAAGCCCGCTTCGTCCAGCTTCAGGTCCTGGATCATCGTGCCCATGGCGCCGTCGAGCACGAGGACGCGCTCCCTTGCGGCGGCGTTGAGGGCGGCCCGGGTCTGCGCGCCCGTGCGACGCGCGGCCATTACGCGGCCTCCTGCGCAAGTGGGGCGCGAAGCCCGAGCATGTGGCAGATGGCGTAGACGAGATCGGCCTTGTTCATGGTGTAGAAGTGGAAATCCTCCACCCCGCGGTCCACCAGGTCCAGCACCTGTTCGGCCGCGACCGCAGCCGCCACGAGGCGGCGGGTGGCGGGATCGTCGTCGAGGCCTTCAAAGCGCGCCGCGAGCCAGCGGGGCACGCTGGCGCCTGTCTTTTGCGCGAAGCTGGCGGTCTGGCGGAAGTTCTGCACGGGCACGATCCCGGGCACGATGGGGATGTCGATCCCCTTGGCGCGCACGCGGTCAAGATAGCGAAGATAGGCGTCGTTCTCGAAGAAGAATTGCGTGACGGCGCGCGTCGCGCCCGCGTCGATCTTGGCCTTCAGGACGTCGATGTCCTGATCGAAGCTGCGGCTTTCCGGGTGCTTTTCGGGATAGGCCGACACCGTCACCTCGAAATCGCCGAGGCGCCGGACCCCCGCCACAAGCTCCGTCGAGGTCTTGTAGCCGTCCGGATGCGGCTCGAACGGCGCGCCGGCGCCGCCCGGGGGATCGCCCCGCAGGGCCACGATGTGGCGCACGCCGAGGTCGCCATAGGCGCGCGCCACGGCGTCCACCTCTGCGCGGCTGGCGGCGACGCACGTGAGGTGGGCGGCGGGCGCGAGAGGCGTTTGCGAAAGGATGCGCGCAAGGGTGGAATGGGTGCGCAGGCGCGTGGAGCCGCCCGCCCCGTAAGTGACCGACACGAAGCTGGGGGACAGGGGCGCAAGCCGCGTCACCGACTGCCAGAGCGCCTCTTCCATCTCCGCCGTGCGCGGCGGGAAGAACTCAAAGGAGACGCGAAGCGCCGACTGGCCGGCGCGGCTGCGGCGATGCGGCTGCGTCATCAGGCGAACTCCAATGATTGGGTCACGAAATCGGAAATGATGCGGGGATCGCGCGCGACCCACAGGGAAACAGTGAGCTTGTCGCGCTGGGCGGGGTCCGCCATCAGGTCGCGGCCGGGCAAAATTTCCAGGCCAAGCTCTTTCAGCATGTCGTCGATTTCCGCGCGGGCGAACCCGAGGCGGCGGTGCGCGTGCTTTTCGCGCAGGAATTCATGCTCGTGCGGGGCGAAATCCACCACCACGAGCCGCCCGCCGGGGCGCACCGCGCGTGCGGCCTCGCGCAGCGCGCGGGCGGGATCGTCTAGGTAATGCAGGACCTGATGCACCAGCACGAGGTCGTAGCTGTCGCGCTCCACCGGCAGGGCGTAAATGTCGCCCTGGCGCAACTGGACATTGCGCAAGCCCGCGCGGTCCACGCCCGCGCGCGCCACGGCCAGCATGGCGGGGCTGAGATCGACGCCCACCACGCGCTCGGCGTGGGGCGCCAGAAGCTGCAACATCCGGCCCGTGCCGGTGCCAAGGTCGAGAACGGCGCGAAGTGGGCCTGCGCCCACGATGTCGCCAATTGCGCGCTCCACCTCTTCCTCTGGGACGTGAAGCGAGCGAATGCGGTCCCAGTCGGCCGCCTGTTCGGCGAAGTACCGGGCGGCCTGATCGGCGCGCGTGCGGCGCACCTCGGTCAGGCGCGCGCGGTCCGCGGCGATCTGAGAGTCCTGCGGGTCCAGGCGGCGCATCACGTCGCGGGCGATAGAGGCGCCGGCGCCAGTTTGCGCCAGATGGAAAAACGCCCAGGCTCCCTCGCGGTGGCGCACCACGAGACCCGCTTCGACCAGCAGTTTCAGGTGCCGGGACACGCGTGGCTGGGATTGCCCGAGGATGACCACCAGTTCCGATACGGTGATCTCCGCCTCCGCCAGAAGCGCAATGAGGCGCAGGCGCGTCACCTCCCCGGCGGCCTCGAGGCCTGCAAGGACGGTATGGAGAGGCGCGCTCGCGGGATCGGTTTGATAGTTGGACATAAAGATATGTTTATACGAAACCGGCGAAGGATGCAATGGATGCTTCCCATAAATCGCCAAATTGCGCGTTTGTAGTCCATAGCCCACTTGGCCTGCGCGTTGATTTCGTGGGCAGGCAGGCGCGCAGCTGCGCGCATTCCCGGAGGGGAAGGGCTCGCGGATCAGTCAGCGATCAGGGAGAAGTCGGCTCAGCTCGCCGGCTTGCGGCGGCGCACGAAAAGGTTCGCGGTCATCGCCTGCGCGACATGTTCGGCCATGCACTGGTAGCCAAGGTCGTTCAGGTGGAAGTCGTCGTCCGCCATCATCTGCAGATTGGCCTTGGTCTGCGAGATGTATTCCATCGCCTGGTAGCGGCGCACGTAGAGCACGTTCTGCTCCGCCGCCACGCGCTTGAGGGCGTCGCGGATGAGCACGTAATGCTCGTCGCGCGCGTATTTGGGCGTGTATTGCAGGCCCACTAGCACCACGTCGATCTTCTTCTTGCGCAGGATCATCACGGTGTTGCGAACGGTGCGCTCGAAGTTCTCCACCGAGATCCGCTGCACGGCGTCGTTGGTGCCCACCTGCCAGAGCACGAGGTCCGGCTTGATGAGCGCGGCCTCCATCCGCAGGCGCTCGGCGGTGGTCTCCGCCGTCTCGCCCGACACGCCGCGGTTCACGACCTCGATCGGCACGCCCTTGAGCACCTTCTCGAGCATGCTTTCGAGCTGCGAAGGATAATTCTTGCGCCGGGAGGTGGCCCCCACGCCCCACGTGGAGGAGGAGCCGATGGCCAGAATGCGGACCGGCTGGTTGTTCTCAAGCCGCGACACGAGAACCGGCAGAGGCGCCGGGGCGGCGATTTCGGCCGTGGGCACGGAGCATTGCGCGCTCAACGGATGAGCCCCGACGGCCACCGGAGGGCCGTCCGGCTGCGCGGGCGCGGGCGCGTCCGTCTGCGCCGAAACGGCGAGCGAAAGCACGGCCGCCCCGAGGGCCGCCAGTGCTATCGACTTTCCTAGAGGCGCGCGCGCCATTCGGACACCCAGGCGGTGATGCTCATGATCGAGACTCCAACTATTACCACAATCGTGTCCACCCACAAGTTTGCGCCGAAGGAGAACCGGACCACCTGGCCGGTCAGGCTCAGCAGCGAGCCGACGCAGAACACGTTCAGCGAGTTGCGGCCCAGCATGGAAAAGAACCGCGCCAGCGGGCGCAGGCGCTTGTAGACGAACCAGAAGGAGCCCCCGAGGAACGCCACCAGGCCCAGCACGTGGACCAGCCGCAGCGGGGTCAGGAAGGTCTTGTCGGCCACAAAGAACAGAGCCGGGTCGGGCACCGCGAGCGGGTCCGGATACCAGCGGTAGATCGTGCCCGCGAGGCCGAGGGCGACGATCACGAAGCCCACGCTGCGGGTGACGGCGCGATGGCCCAGCGCCATTCGGGTGATGCCGCTGTCGCCGCCCAGCAGGAAGCCGATCACGAAGATCAGCTGCCAGGCCATGGGGTTGAAGTACCACCGGCCTTCCACGGGCCATGTCGGGATGTTCACGCCCGTGGCCAGCGTGGCCCCCCAAAGGAGCACCGAGAGCGGCAGAAGCGCGTGCGGAAAAGCGCGGTGGAACAACGCCATCAGGGGGGCGGCGGCCATCAGCACGATGTAGAGCGGCAGAATGTCGAAATAGCCAAGGTGATGGCTGAGGATCACGATGCCGACATGCGCCGCCACCGGCTCCTCGAACACCGCCGCGGCGTTGTTCCATTGCAGCACCAGGTTCGTGTCCGCCAGGATCGCGGTCGCGGAAATGATCGCGATGGCCAGAACGGTGATGACGAGCTGCGCGACATACAGGACCACCGCCCGGCTCCCGAGCCGGAAGGTGAGGCGCAGCGGCGTGAGGTCGCGCGACTGCCGGTCCACCAGCGAACGCAGAGACCAGCCCGCCAGCATGACGAACAGTTCCGCCGAATCAGTAAAGCCGAAGTTCTTGTGGGTCCATTGCTCGTACCAGAGGCCGGGCACATGGTTGAAGAAGATCGCCACGAGCGCGTAGCCGCGCCAGAAGTCGATTTCATTGGGAGGGCGGGTGCCCTTCACTTTCGCGGGCACCGTCGCCGTCTGGATCTTCGGCCGTTGCGTCAGTTGATCCATTGCCCAGCAAACGTCCCGTGCGAAGCATCGGGTGTACCGTTCGCCACCGCGCCTGTCGAGGCGGGGCGCCTCAATTTTGTGTGTCCCGGGCCACCGGGGCCGGGGGCCACTAAGCATTCATTAACGTTAACCCGTCCTAATGAACGCGGTCCGGAAACGTCCCGTTTCGACCCAGCCTGCGTTGACGTCCCATATAATCCCATGCTATCCCAAATCATCCCGTGGGTTCCCCTGAGTAGGCGTTCCGGACCTCGGCGCAGCGGCTTCGCGACGCCAGTTGGATCGGCATTCCCATGTGGGCGTTTCCCGAGCGGAGCGTTGCGTCCGCGAGACGTCGCCTTCGGGCGCGTCTGGCCCAGTTCGAGTGGGTGCGTTGGATCGGTTCGTTTCGCATTTCACCAATCGCCTGGACGCCAAGGGTCGCGTGTCGATTCCGGCCTCCTTTCGCGCGGTGATGACGCGGGACGGCTACGAGGGGCTTTACGTGCATCCGTCGCTGGATGCGGAGGCGCTGGATTGCGGCGGCTTCGCGCTGGTGCGGGAGATCGATGCGGTTCTGGCCCGGTTCGCGACGTATTCGGCCGAGCACGACGTCTACACGACGGCGCTGCTGGGGGACGGCGAGATCCTGAAGGTCGATCCGGAGGGCCGGATCGCGCTTCCGGACAGGTTCAAGGCGTATGCGAACATCACGGCGGACGTGACGTTCGTCGGGCAGGGCTACAAGTTTCAGATCTGGGAGCCGACGCGTTTTCGCACTCACCTGGAAGAGGCCAGAAACCAGGTGAGACAATTGCGAAGACGACTCGGAGCCAGAGAGGCGGGGGCGGAACAACCGCAACCTCGAGGAGCGCGGGAATGAATACGGGTCGCGGCGAGGAGTCTTCTCTTCCCGCTGGCGGACCGGCCCGACACATTCCCGTGCTCCTCGATGAGGCGATCGCTTCGCTTTCGCCCCATCAGGACGGCGTGTATCTCGACGGGACGTTCGGCGCGGGCGGCTATGCG
>JAQGJX010000217.1 GCA_028290405.1 Hyphomicrobiales bacterium | reverse complement strand
TCGACTTCCTCGAAACCCAGCTCGAACTCGTGAAGCAGGTGGGCATTCAGCTCTACTCGCAAAAGCACATCGGCGGGCTGGATTCGAAGTAGCGGCGGGCGCGACTCCGCCTCCCGCAGGAGCGGCGCCTCCCTCATCTCAGGGGAGGGGCAGTGCAGGGTACGCCACGTGGCGACATCCAGCCAGACCCTGCCCCAACCCTCCCCTGAGGGGAGGGAGTTCGGGCTCGCGCTTCATCGGCGCCGCGCTCTTGCCGGACAAGGCGCATCCCTCCCCCCAGGGGAGGGCAGGGTGGGGTGGGCCACGTCGTTTACAGGTCGCCGCGCAGGCCGCATGCGCGGTCAGTTCACCGGGCGCCTGGTCCTGACAAATCGCCCGATAAACCGTTTCGGCGACATCGTCAGGGTTCTCGTTCAGCGCGCTGTTCCAGAAGCGCATGACGCGAAACCCGAGCGACGCGAGCACCGCGTCTCGCTCGGCGTCCCTGGCGGCGTGCGGGGCCTCGCCATGTTGCCCGCCGTCCACCTCGATGACGACTCGGTCCCGGAGGCTGGCGAAGTCCACGACGAAACGGCCGATGGCCACCTGTCGGCGAAAATGAAAGCCCAGCCCCCTGAGAGCCCTGAGCCGCACCCACAGCCGGGCCTCCTGGGGCGTCATGCGTTTGCGAAGCGTCCGCGCCGTCGCCACCGGAAGGGTGGAGCCGGGGCGGCGGCCGGGCGGGCCAGCTGGCGGCATGGGCGCCTCCATACGTCGTGACGTGAGGAGGTTCGCGTCGCCGCTGCCTAATGTCAAGTTGAAGCCGCTCGGGCGTCGCCGCGCCCTTGCCGGACAAGGCGCCTCCCTCCCCTCAGGGGAGGGCGGGTGGGGTACGCCACGCGGCGACATCCAGCCAGACCCTGCCCCAAACCTCCCCTGAGGGGAGGGAGTCCGGGCTCGCGTTTCATCAGGGCCGCGCTCTTGCGGGAGAAGGCGCCTCCCCTCAGGGGAAAGCGGGGTGGGGTATGCCGCGCAGCTCGGGGCCGCCGTCATGGGCGCTTCGCGCCTCGCGCGGATGTCCGCAGGAGATGCAGTTCCCGTCCGGGTCCACCAGGGCGAATTGCCGGACGCCCCACGGGGTGTCGGCCACCGGGGTCAGGCGCGGGACGCCCTCCTGGGGCAGGCCGAGCGGCGACCACATGCCGTGCAGTTCGTCGGCGTTCTCCACGCGGATGTGGCAGAGCGCGGCGGAGCTTTCCGGCTCCAGGTCCGGCCAGCGGAAGAAGTGCAGCTCCACGTCGCCCGCGCGCACGATGAGGTAGTCGTGCGACCAGTCGGGATGGCCGACGTCCCGGAAGCCGAGCCGCTCGTAGAACCGTTTCGTCTGATGCGTGCTGCGCACCGGCAGCACGGGAATCGCGCGTCCATTCATGGGCGCGAAGCTGGCGGCGCAATGCGCCGAGAATGGGGCGCAAAAGCCGCCAGCCTGTTGATAACGCGCCGCTATTGAGCGGCGTGCGCCGTTTGCGACACGTCGCGAAGATGAGGCGCTACCTCGCTGGCGAACAGCCGCAGGCTCTTCTCGGTCTGCTCGGCGGGCTGGGTGGCGATCTGCATCATGGCGATGAGGTTGCCGAAGCCCATGGTCTTTTGGTGATGCAGGAACTTGTCGCGCACGGTGCGCGGGCTGCCGTACATGACCATGCCCAGGTCGCTCAGCGTGTCGATCGTCTGGTCGGTGGAGCGCAGGGCGAACTTGGTCTCGATGAGGTGCTTGGCGGACGCAACCGACGAATAGCCCGGCGGCATCCGCATCTCGATGGGAAAGCGCAGGAAGCGGTTGAAGAACGCCTCGATGTGCGGCTTCAGTTCGCGCCGCGCGATCTCGTCGGTCTCCGCCACATAGGTCGGCACCGCCCATCCGAGCTGCGAGGGCTGCGCCTCGTAGCCGTCGTTCGCCGCCACTTCGCGATAGGCGTCGAAGTTTTTCTGCGCCAGCGGCAACGGGCTGAACGTTTGCAGATACGTGTACCGGCGCTCCTTGGCGGCGCACCACTCGATGGTTTCGCGGCTGCCCTGGGAGGGCACCCACACGGGCGGATGGGGCTGCTGCACAGGGCGCGGCCACAGGTTCACGTAGTCGAAATTATAGTGGCGGCCGTGGAACTTGAACGGCCCCTCGCGGGTCCACGCCTGCAGGATCAGGTCGTGCGCTTCGTAATAGCGCTCGTGCGACAGCGTGGGGTTGACGCCCGCGGCGTAATATTCCGAACCGATTCCGCGCACGAACCCGGTGATGATGCGCCCGCCCGACATCTGGTCGAGCATGGCGAACTCTTCTGCGATGTTGACCGGGTTGTTCACCAGCGGCAATGCGCGCCCCAGGATGGCGATCTTGGCGTTCTTCGTCGTGCGCGTGAGAGCGGCGGCGATGAGGTTGGGCGCGGGCATCAGCCCATAGGCGGTCTGGTGATGCTCGTTGACGCAGATGCCGTCGAACCCCAGCTGGTCCGCCAGCTCCAGCTCGCCGATATAGCGGTCGTAGGCCGCCTTGCCTTTGGCGGGATCGAAATAGGAGTTCGGCAGGGTCACCCAGGCGGTGTCGTAGGCGTCCGCATAGGACAGGTCGAGGTCCGCGTAGGGCATGAGGTGGAAGAAGAACAGTTTCACGCCTTCGCTCCCTTGATGAAGGACGTCATGCGCTCGGCGGCCGCGTCCGGTTTCTCGTTGTGGATCGCGTGGCCGCACTCATCGAGCGTTGCGGCCTGCGCGTGCGGCAGGCCTTTCAGCCAATGGGGCTGGCACGCGAAGGGCACGATGCGGTCCTGCCGGCCCCACAGCACGAGGGTCGGCTTGTCGATGCGATGCAGCCAGTAGGGCAATTGCGGGTTGGCCAGGCGCGGGTTCCACGCCAGGCGCGCCGTGGCGGCCTTGTTCTGCAACAGGAGGTCGAGGTCGGGCGCGACCGCGAGCCTCTTCTCGGCAAGCGACTGGTCGAAGAATTGCGCCCGCGTCGCCTGCTCGGGAGTCCACAGGAAGATGTCCCCGAAGGGCTCCTCGGGCGCCGCGACGCCCGCCGGCGCGAGAAGGCTCACGGTCTTGAGCCGCGACGTGTTGCGCGTCGCGATCTCCGCCGTCAGCCACCCGCCCAGCGAATGTCCCGCCAGATGCACGCCCTCGAGGCCCAGCCTCTCGATGAAGTCGAGATAGAACAGCGACAGGTCCGCCATGGACAGCATCCATTCGGGGATCTGCGAACGCCCGAACCCGGGATGCTCAGGGGCGATGACGCGATAGCTCTCGGCGAGCTTCTTGTGCAGCGCCGTCCAGTTGCGTCCGCCCGCCCCGTGCAGGAAGAGCAGAGGCTCGCCCGCGCCCGCCTGCTGCACGCTCAGCGTCGTGCCGCGCACGTCGACGGGCTCTTCGGTAAAATCACTCATGGATCAAGTCACTCATGCCTTGGCGTCTGACCTTGGGCGTCCGGCGCGCGCGTTTCCCCGAACTGGTCGCAAGGCCATGCGTGAAAGACGCCAGCCTGTCGCCAGAATGGCCGGCAGGATAGCGGCTCGCGCGCGCCGCACAAGGCCGCCGGGAAACGCCCGCGCGGCTGACCTTGCGGCGCCGTCGCCGCAGGTGCAAAGCGGCGCAGGACCAGCTTTAAGTAAGCCATGCAGTTACCCGCGATTCGCCCTTCCTGCCCGCGCCCGTTCCCGCTCCCCGCGGGGGATGCGGCCCCATGAGCGTGCTGGCGGCGTTCTTCTTCAACATGGTCTTCAACTTCGTCAGCGGGCTGCTCGCCGCGAAGTTCCTTGGCCCCGACCAGTTCGGCCGCTTCGCGCTGGCGCTCATCATCGCGGGCGTTATCCAGATGGTGGCGTTCGACTGGCTGCGCCTGTCGGCCGTGCGCTTCTACTCACGCGCCAGCCGCGCCGACCAGCCGGAGTTGCGCGCGACGCTCGACTTCAGCTTCCGGGTCGCGGCGCTGGCCGTCACGGGCCTCGGGCTTGCGATCGTCGCCTCGCGGCTGGACCTGCCGCCCTCGCCCGTCCTGCTGGGGCTCACCTGCGCGGTCGCCATCGCCAACGCCCTGTTCGATTATCATTCGGCGCTGGCGCGCGGGCGTTTCCTCGATCGGGTCTATCTGCGCCTCACGCTGACCAAGAACCTCATCGCGCTGGCGCTTGTGGCGGGCGCGGCCTATGTCACCGGCTCCGCCCTCGCGGCGCTCGTAGGCATGTGCGTCTCCATGGCGGGCGCCACGTTTTTCGCCCGCCGGGGCCTGGCGGACCCCGGATCGCCGCTGTCGCTCGCGGCGCGCGACCTCGCGATCCAATGCGCCCGCTACAGCGGGCCCATCGTGGCGGCCAACTTGCTTTACATGCTGGTGCCGCTGGTCAACCGCGCGATCATCGCCGGCCTGTGGGGCTATGCGGAGACGGGCCTGTTCTCGCTCGCTTACGACGTGGGCGTTCGGCTCGTAGGGGCGCTGGCGCTTGCTCTCGACATCCTGCTGTTCCAGGTCGCGGTGCGCGCCGACGCCAAGTGGGGGCGCGCGGCCGCCCAGGAGCAGGTGGCGCGCAACGCCGCCACCGTGTTCGCCGTGCTGCTGCCCTGCACGGTCGGCCTGTGGCTCACCCTGCCCAGCGTGGAGCGTCTCATCGTGCCGGACGAGTTCCACGGCGCGTTCTCCGAGTACCTCTCGGTGCTGCTGCCGGGCATGTTCTGCTACGCCATGTCCAATTGCGCCGTGAACGCGACCTTCCAGATCGATCGCAAGACATGGCCGCTCATTCTCGCGGCGCTGGTGGGCTGCCTCGCCAACGTCGCGCTCTTCGTCGTCCTGAAGGGGACGGGGAGCCCCCATGCCGTGGCGAGCGCGCAATCGTGGGCGTTCGTGGCGGCGTTCGCGGCGCTGCTCGTCTTCGCCGTGCGCAGCGGGGCGCGCATGCCGCGATGGCGCGACCTGCTGGCGACATGCGCGGGCGTCGGCGCCATGTACGTCGTCGTGCTCCCCATGCGGGCGTGGGAACCGGGGCTGGCGACCGCGCTCGCCCAGGCCTCCGCGGGCGCCGCGACGTTCGGCGCCTTCGTGCTCGCGCTCGACATCGCCGGCATGCGCTCGGGCGCGCTGGCGGCCCTGCGCAAGCGGCGGTAGGGGCCGCTCAACGGCGCGTCAACCTTAATGATCCGCTCCGTTAACCCCGGCGCGCAGGTGAATAAGCATCAACTAACCAACAATGCGCTTCGCGCTTAAGGTTCCGCTTCTTTGGAGTAGCATCCTGCCGTCGGCCTCTCGCGCGTTCAGGAGAGGGCCGGCGGACCGGCTAGGCTGGTCCAGAGGAGTTTTGCGTTATGTCCATTTCAGCGTTCTCCCCGCTCGCGTTGGCGGCGTCCCTGCTTGCGGGCGCGGCCGCCCTGAGCGTCCCGGCGCAGGCCGGCAATACTGATCTCACCGTGCTCCCCGGCATTGGGCCGCAGGCCGCGGCCGGGCCCGCGCGGTCCCATCTGGGCCCTCCGGCCGCCAATCTTGCGCCGTACGCCTACGGGTCCGGAAGGGCAGCCCCGGGCCGGCAGGTGGCGGCCAACGGGTATGGGGGCGGA
This sequence comes from Hyphomicrobiales bacterium, assembly GCA_028290405.1. Classification (GTDB taxonomy): domain Bacteria; phylum Pseudomonadota; class Alphaproteobacteria; order Rhizobiales; family Beijerinckiaceae; genus Terripilifer. Next base: position 3,481 of record JAQGJX010000217.1, on the reverse strand, counting down.
TTTCTCGAAATGGTCATCACCGGGCGCGACCCGACCCCGCGCCGGGGCGAGACGCGCTACAACCGGCCGCAGGAGCCGGGGCGCGCCGTCCCTGTGCGGCTCGCGCCCCCGCCGCACGCCTATGCGCCCGAGCCTGCTGCTGAGCCCGCTCCGCCCGTGCGCCGCGTCGCGTACGCGCCCGCCTCGCTGGCCGCCCATCCGGTCGGGCGCGCGGTGGATCCCATGTATTTGCGGCAGGAAGTGGCCTATGCGGGCGGGCAGGCGCCCGGCACCGTGGTCATCGACACCACGAAGCGGTTCCTCTACCTCGTGCAGCCCGGCGGCCGCGCCATGCGCTACGGCATCGGCGTGGGACGCCCGGGCTTTGAATGGGCGGGCGTGAAGACCGTCACCCGCAAGGCGGAATGGCCCGACTGGACGCCGCCGCCCGAAATGCGCAAGCGCCGTCCGGACCTGCCGGCGTTCATGAAAGGCGGGCCGGAAAACCCGCTGGGCGCGCGCGCCATGTATCTGGGCTCGTCGCTCTACCGCATCCACGGCACCAATGAGCCCTGGACCATCGGCCAGAACGTCTCCTCGGGCTGCATTCGGCTGATGAACGAGGACGTGACGGACCTGTACGGACGCGTGCGCGTCGGCTCCAAGGTCATCGTCATGTAACTGGCGGACGCCGCGAACGAATTTCCCCGGTCCTCGTCAGGCCGGGGCTGCTCGACGGAGCGGACAGGGGGGAAGCCGCCACGCGAAACAGCGGGCGGCTTCTTCCGTTTTCGGCCGGTTGGCCCTCTCAGACGTCCTGCGAGCCCGAATCGCCCGGATCCCAGAACCCGCCGGCATCGTCGCCGCCCGCATCGTCGTCATCGTCCGAATCGTCCTCGTCCGAGTCGTCGTGCGAGGCCGCATGGGTCTGCTCGTCGCGCGCCGCCCCCCAGCCGCTTTCCCCCGCAGGCTTGTCCGCCTGCGTCTCGGATTTCGACTCCCCCGCCTTGGCGGAGCTAATGCCCAGCGGATTGTTGTGGCCGCCCAGCAATCCGCTGATGGAATTGGCCAGCAACATGCCGCCCGCGACGCCGGCGGCCGCGCCCATCGCGCCCTTGAGGAACGAGCCGCCAGCCTGCGGCTGCGCGCCGGCCTGCGGCGCTCCCTGAGGTTGCCCGAAGCCTTGCGGCTGCGGGGCCGCCCCGCCGCCGCCCCAGCGCGAACCCTGCTGGGTCCAGCGGGAGTCGGACGCGGCTGCGTCCGTGCGCGGGCTCACGGAGGGCACGGAGCCTCGGGGCGCGGAATCGCCGCCGCCGAACATGGATTTGCCGATGCCGCCCAGGAAGCTCGTGGACGCCCCGGCGGCCTTCTCAAGCTCCTGCGTCTTCGCCTGCAACTCCTCGATGCGCGCGGCGGCGGCCTTGAGCGCCTCTTCCTGGACGATCACGGTTTGCGACAGAAGGTAGGGCGCGGCTGGCGCGGCGCGCACGGCCTCGGCGATGAAGGCCTCGGCCTCCGGGTCGCGCGGGCCGGCGGACGCGGTCCGGATACGGTCGAACAGTCCGGCGAGCAGATCGCGTTCCTGCGGAGTCATTCGTCTCTCCCATAGGGCCTCACGCGGCCCGCTGCTTCATATGGGGAGCAGGGCGGCCATTATGAGTCCCGGCGGCGGCAGCTTGAGCGTTTCGCAACAAAAAAGCGCGCCGCCGAAGCGACGCGCCTGTTTTCAGGTTCCGAGCGGAGGCCGGATGAAGGCCTTACTTCAGGTCCTTGGAGGTCAGGTCGAAGGAGAGCGTGGCGATGAACGCCTGGCCGCACCAGTTGGACCGGCCGGTGATCGCGCCGCGCGGGTCGCCCGTCAGGCCGCCGCACTGGTTCTTGCTCAGAGTCGTGTCGTGGTAGCGCAGGTCCAGCGTGGCGAACTTGTAGGTGTAGGACAGGCCGGCGTTCCAGTAGGTGTAGTCGGGCAGATTGGTCGCGCCGACCACCTGAGCGCCCCAGACTGGGTCCGTCGTGCCGAGGTAGTAGCGGCCGAGTTCGCCGGAGACGGCGAAGTCCATCGGCAGCGTCACCTTGGCGGTGCCGGAGACGTAGGTGCCGGACGCGCCGGTGCCCAGCCAGTTCGGCGCATAGAACACGTTCGCGCCGACGGTGAACATCTCGTTGATGGTGTAGGTGGCCTTGCCGTAGACTTCGGTGAAGTCCGTGCCGGCCGGGGACACCGGGGCCAGCAGCTGGACTTCGCCCGGATACACGTAGCGCATCACGCCGAGGTCGAGGCCGAAGGCGCCGACGGTCGTGCGCAGGCCGGCGTACAGGTCGAGTTCCATCGTGGGGGTCGTGGGCAGCTTGACGGACCAGCCCTGCGCGCCGCCGTACACCTGGAACATGTCGCTCAGGTTGTAGCGGATTTCGCCGTAAGCGGTCACCGACGGGCGGCGATCGGACTGCGAGATGCCGCGGAAGTTGTAGTCGCTCATCAGCTTGCCGCCGACGGCGAAATCCCACGGGGAGACGACGACGACCGGCGCGACGGGCGCCTTCTTGGACAGGAGGTCCGCAGCGGCGGCGGGGGCCGCGAGAGCGAAGGTCGCCAGGACCGCAGTGGAAAGTTTCGTGAACATTTAAAGCTCCGTCAGCACCGAATTGCGTGGCTTATGAATGCTGGCGTGAGACTTTCTGGGCAAGTTTAACTGCTGAGCATCTGCATAAAGAATAGGCAGTATCAGAAGCGGCCGGCAACATAGGCGATGCCTGTTGCTCTAATGTCACAAACAGGCGCCCTTCAGGGCAAGAGGGCCGCCGGATAGACCAGCCGCCCTGAGGCGACCGCGTCCCCGGACTGGGTCAGCACGAGGAATTCCTCGCCCGAGAACGGTCCTTCGAAGCCCTTCGCGTCCTGCGCGCTGAAGCCGAATCGTTCGAAGAACGCCGGGGGGCCGTTGACGAACACCGCCTCGAAGCCCGCGCTGCGCGCCGCCTCGAGGCCCGCCGCCAGCAGGGTCGAGCCGACGCCCTTGCCCTGCCGATCGGGCGCGACCGCCAACGGGGCCAGCGCCGCCGCCGCGATGGTCGCGTTCTCCACCCCGACCGGGTGAAAGGCCAGATAGCCGACGATCTCCCCCTCGTATTCCGCCACCAGCGCCAGCGCGGGCCCGGGGCCTGCGCGCAGCGCCGCCGCCTGGGCCGCGCCCGCGCGCTCGTCGAAAGCCTGCGCCAGCAACCGCTCCACCTGCGGCCAATCGGTCGCGTGGGCGTCGCGCACGCCCAGCGAATGCAATCTGAAAGGCGGACGCCGGCCGGCCGCGGCGGGCTTGGCCCCCCGCGAACTCGTCGCCGCATGGGCCGGCACGGGCGTGCGAGCGCTCCCACGCAGCACCGGGGAGGAGAGCTTCTTGGCCGCCCGGGCGTCGATGCGGCTGCGCGCCGTCTTGCCGGGCGCGGCGCCGGGGGCGCGGGCCTGCTTGGCGGCCTTGCTGGCGCGCGGCTTCTTGGCCGCCTT
>JAQGJX010000117.1 GCA_028290405.1 Hyphomicrobiales bacterium | reverse complement strand
CGCGAAGATGATGTCCTGCTTGCCGTACTGGATGGTCTCGTAGGCGTTGCCGATGCAGTGGTTCGACGTCGCGCAGGCGGACGAGATGGAATAGTTCACGCCCTTGATCTTGAACCAGGTGGCGAGGGTCGCGGAGGCGGTGGACGACATGGACTTGGGCACCGCGAAGGGGCCGACGCGCTTGGGCCCCTTGGTGCGCGTGATGTCGGCCGCCTCGATGAGCGTGCGCGTCGAAGGCCCGCCCGAGCCCATGATGATGCCGGTGCGCTCGTTCGAGATGTCGCCCTGCTCCAGCCCCGAATCGAGGATCGCCTGGTCCATGGCCACATGGTTCCAGGCGGTGCCCATGGCGTGGAAGCGCATGGCGCGGCGGTCCACCAGCGTCTCGGGATTCAGCGTCGGGGCGCCGTGCACCTGGCTGCGAAAGCCGAGCTCGGCGTATTTTTCCGCCCGGGTGATGCCCGAACGGGCTTCGCGGAGCGAGGCGAGAACTTCGTGCTGGTCGTTGCCGATCGAGGAAACGATGCCCATGCCAGTGACGACGACGCGTCTCATGTATCCTCCGAAGGAATGCGGGAGCCCGGCGCGCGCGCGTCGCCGTCGGGCTCAGGAAGGCGGAGAGCGGCTCAGGCCGCGTCGGTCGCCGCCGGAACGAACAGGCCGACCCGCAGGTCCTTGGCCTCGTAGATGCGCTTGCCGTCCGCCTCCAGCCAGCCGTCGGCGATGCCGAGCACCAGCTTGCCGCGGAAGACGCGCTTGAAGTCGATCCCGTAGACGACCTTGCGGACGCTCGGCAGCACCTGGTCGGTGAACTTCACTTCGCCCACGCCCAGCGCGCGGCCACGGCCCGGCGAGCCCAGCCAGCCGAGATAGAAGCCGACCAGCTGCCAGAGCGCGTCGACCCCGAGGCAACCGGGCATGACGGGATCGCCCTTGAAGTGGCACTGGAAGAACCAGAGGTCCGGCTTGATGTCGAACTCGGCGCGGATGAAGCCCTTGCCGTTGGCCCCGCCGGTTTCCGAAATCTCCGCGATGCGGTCGAACATCAGCATGGGGGGGAGCGGAAGCTGGGCGTTGCCCGGCCCAAAGAGTTCGCCGCGGCCGCAGGCCAGCAAATCTTCATATTCGAAGCTCGAGCGCCGTTCGCCCATACCGTCTGTCGCCTTCCGAACTGGCGGCCGTGAGGGGACGCGGCCGTGAGCGGCCATCCTGATCCTGGCCGAAGGCGGCCTTCCTAACACACGCCCGCGCGTCCTGAAAGCGGCCCGGCCGGCACGAGCCGGACCGGCGGGCCGTCAGTCGATCTTCTCGTCCGCGTACACGCCCCAGAGCCGCTTCTGCTCGATGTAGCCGTCGAAGTCCTTGCCCAGCACCCGGCACCAGCTCCGGTCGCACTTGCGCAGGCTGACGATGACGCCCGACTGGAGCTGGGCGACGGTGCGCCCGCCCGCCGCGGCCTCCTGCATCAGCGGCATCGCCTCAGTCTTGAGCCAGGGCGCGACGAGTGCGGTGCGGCGGCCCGAGAGCAGCGAGTGCAGCACCCAGCCTTCGGAGCCTTCCGAATCCCTGATCTTGCGCCAGTTCTCGAACTCGGCGGTGATCTCCACCGGCAGCCCCGAGCGCTGGAACACCCAGGCGGTGCGATGCTCCTTGGAGGGGCCTTCGCGCAGGTTCACCCGGTCCGATTTCAGGCTGGCGTAGCGCGGCAGCGGCAAGCCGCTGACCGTGCCGACCTGCGCCCACGCGGCGCCGGGCGCCAGCCCCAGAAGGCCCGCCAAAAGCGCGCCACGAAATCTGCGAACTCCGCTCCCCGAACCGGGAGCCGCACTTTGCGCCATGCTGGCCCAACTCCTGTTGCGCGACCCATAAGCATTGGACGAAGGAACGAGGCCCGCCTGCTGGCCGCGCGCCGCCCGCGCCTTGCGTCAAACGCCGTTTGTGTCTTAGCTGCCTGTCTCTTGGCTGCCGGGGCGCCGGCGCGGCGGGACGGGCGACTCAATTACTGCCGCCTATCTCTCCTCAACAGCGTTAAGGCCCGGTGAACAGCCCGTTTTTTCACCCTCCGGGCGCCCGGCGGGCCGCAGGGACAGGACGCGATGCGCAAGAAGCCGCTGGTCATCGTGACCCGCAAGCTGCCCGACGTGGTGGAAACCCGCATGTGCGAGCTGTTCGACACGCGGCTCAACGTCACGGACCAGCCCATGAGCCAGCAGGAGCTGGCTGACGCGCTGCGGACCGCGGACGTCGTGGTTCCCACCGTCACGGACCGGATCGACGCCGCGCTGCTGGCGCAGGCGGGCGACCAGCTCAGGCTCATCGCCAACTTCGGCAACGGCGTCGACAACATCGACGTGTCCGCCGCCCTCGCGCGCGGCGTCACGGTCACCAACACGCCCGGCGTGCTGACGGACGACACCGCCGACATGACCATGGCGCTGATTCTCGCCGTGGCGCGCCGGCTCGTGGCGGGCGCCAACACCATCACGTCCGGCGAATGGGCCGGCTGGTCGCCCACGTGGATGCTGGGAAGCCGAATCACCGGCAAGCGCCTGGGCATCGTCGGCATGGGGCGAATCGGCCAGGCGCTGGCGCGCCGCGCCAAAGCCTTCGGGCTGTCGATCCACTATCACAACCGGCGGCGCGTCTCGGGCGCGGTCGAGGACCAGCTCGAGGCGACGTACTGGGAGTCGCTCGACCAGATGCTCGCGCGCATGGACATCGTGTCGGTCAATTGCCCTCACACGCCCGCGACCTATCACCTTCTGTCGGCGCGCCGGCTCAAGCTGATGCGTCCGGACGCCATCGTGATCAACACGGCGCGCGGCGAGATCATCGACGAGAACACCCTGACGCGCATGCTGGAGGCGGGCGAGATCGCCGGCGCGGGCCTCGACGTGTTCGAGCACGAGCCCGCCGTCTCCAACAAGCTGCTGCGCCTCGCCAAGGCCGGCAAGGTGACGCTGCTGCCCCACATGGGCTCGGCCACGCGCGAGGGCCGCATCGACATGGGCGAGAAGGTGATCGTGAACGTGAAGGCGTTCATGGACGGCCACCGGCCGCCCGACCGCGTGCTTCCGAACATGCTTTAGGGGCGCTACTTCCTTCCCCCGCGCGCGGGGCAAGGACAGCCCTCAAGGACAGCCCTACTTGGGCGGCGACGTCAGTTCCTTCATGCGGTCGATGACTTCCTGCGGCTGCGCGGCCACGTCCGCCACCAGGTCCTGGAGCGACTGGCCGTCCAGCGTGTCCGACCCCAGCCGGCGCCGCTCGGCGTCGGCGAGAAACTCCGGGTCCTTGGCCATCTTGTCGAAGGCCGCGCGCAGCGCCGCCGTGCGGGCCTTGTCGTTCTCGGGCGGGGCCACGATGGCGCGGCCGACGGACGAGGTGGAGGAAATGAGCTTCATCGCGTTCTTGTCGAGCGGGCTGTCGACGATCTCCATCACGGTGGGCACGTCTGGCAGATCGCGGAATCGCTGGAGCGAGATGACGTAGAGGATTTTCACCTTCTTCTCGTCGAGCCATTCGCGCTTGGTCAGCACATAATCCCAGCTCGTCGAGCCGATGCCCTGCGCCTCGCCGCGCTCCAGCGCCAGCCCCATGGCGGCGCTGGAGGGATAGCCCAGAACGACCTTGTACTTCGTGCCCAGGATGCGGTTCAGCGCCCACGGCATGGTGGCCGACGTGCCGGCCGCCGCGACGGCCGCCAGGGGCACTTCCGTCTTCTTCGCGTCCTCGACGCTCTGCACCGGCGAGGCATGCCACGCGAGCCCCACGAGCACGCTGGAATCGACCCGGCCGATGTAGGTGAACTTTTCGAAATCGTACTTGCGGCGCGTGTCGTTAATCTTCTCGGTGATGTAGGTCGGCTGGAACATCGCCAGCGTCGTGCCGTCCTTGGGGGCGACGTTGTAGACGTACTCGGCGGCCGCGATGCTGCCGGCCGCGGGCATGTTGCGCGGCACGATGGTGGGATTGCCGGGAATGAACCTCGAGAGGTGCTGGGCGGCGAGGCGCGAACTCAGATCATAACCGCCGCCCTCCCCGACGCCGATGATGAAGTTGATCTGCTTGCCCTTGTAGAAATCCTCGATCGGGTCGGCGCAGGCGGCTCCGGCGCAGGCCAGAAGCGCCAGCGCGGACAGATGGATCCTGAAGAACATCGGCGTCTCCCTTGTGCTGTCTCAGGCTGCGCGCGCGGCCAGCTTGGCCCGCAGCGCGATGGTGGCGGCTTCGTCCAGGCGGCCGTCCTGACCCAGCACGACGCCGTAATCGTCGTGGGCGCTCTCGCGCGTCACGTAGCCCTCCTCGACGTCGAAGGCGACGCGCGCGGGATCGCGCTCCAGCGGCGACCCGAAGCCGCCGCCGCCGCCCGAGCGGGCGTAGAAACCCTCGCGGGGCGCAAGGCGCTGCATGAACACCTTGGCGTTGGGCGCATCGCGCACCTCGCCGCTATCGAGCAACACCGTGACCTCGTTGCCGAAGCCGTCCATGCCGCCGTCGAGCCCCCAGGGGGCGCAATGCACGCGGTCCACCTGGGCGTTCAGCGTCATGGGCACGCGCGCCACGACCTTGCGCTCGATCCCGAGGCCGCCGCGGAACTTGCCCGCGCCGCCCGAGCCGTCGCGCAGCGACAGGCGCTCGATGAAGAGGGGATATTTCGCCTCGACGGATTCGACCGGGCTGTTGTGGGTGTCGCCGTCGTTGAGACAGACCGTGGCGCTCATGCCGTCCTCGGTCATCTTGGCGCCCCAGCCGCCGCCCAGCGGCCCGAAGCTCCCCATGAAGAAAGCGCCTGTCCTGGGGGCGATTCCGTGCACGCGCACGCTGAGCAGGTCCGCATGATGGCCGGCGATGACGCGGTCCGGAATCGCCGCCTCCAGCGCTTTGAAGATCGTGTCCACGATGGTCATCGGGAACGTCATCCACCAGCGCATGGCGGCGGGCTTCACGGCGCTCACGATGGTGCCGGGCGCCAGCACCACGTTGAGGGAGCGGAAGCTGCCCTCGTTGATGGGATAGTCGGTGGGCGAGGTGACGCACTTGTAGGCCACCTGGGCGCACGCGTAGCCGGTGGTCTCGCCGGAATTGTAGAAGCCTCGCACCTGCTTGGCGACTTCCGAGAGATCGATGGTCATGTCCTCGCCGGACACGATGACCTTCACCTTGATGGGGATGCGCTTGCCGATGTCGACGCCGTCGTCGTCCATGTAGGACGTGGCCTCATAGACGCCGTCGGGAATGTCGCGGGTGCGGGCCCGCGCTGCGCGCTCGGACTGCTCCATGATGTGGCGGATGGCCGAAAGGGTTTCGATGCGGCCGTAGCGCGCAAGCAATTCGCCAAAGCGCCGCTCGCCCGTGGTGACGGCGGTGATCTGCGCGCGCAGGTCGCCCATGGCGCGGTCGGGATCGCGCACGTTCATGCGAATGATGTCGACGAGGTCGTCGTTGACCACGCCGGCCTTCTGGTACTTCACCATGGGGATTTGCAGCCCCTCGGAATAGATGTCCGTGGTGACGCCCCCCAGCGTGCCGCCCACATCCGGCCAGTGCGCCATGCAGCACGCGAAGGCGCACAGTTCGCCCTCGAAGAAGATCGGCAGGCTGAAGGTGAAATGGTTCAGGTGGCTGCCGGTCAGGTAGGCGTCGTTGGTCACGAGAATGTCGCCGGGCCGGATGTTCTCGCGGCCAAAATGCCGGATCTTCGCCCGCACCGTCTCGGACATGCCGCGAATGAACATCGGCAGGCCGAGGCCGATGGAGATCGTGTCGCCCTCCGCCGTGAAGAGCCCGACGGTGAAGTCGAGGGCCTCATAGATGATCATGTTGTAGGCGGTGCGCATCAGGTTCGACTTCATCTCCTCCGTCACGGCCAGAACGCCGTTGCGGATGATCTCCGTCAGAATCGGATCGGACGCCTCGAAGCGGCGCGCCGCCTTCTTCGCGCCGGCCCTCTTGGCGGCGGCGTTCGTGGAAGCGGCCTTCTTGGCGGCGGTCTTCCTGGCGGGGGCTTTCACGACCGGCTTGGCGGCGAGCTTCCTGCCGGGGACGGGCTTGCGGGCGGACATCAGCGGTCCCTTCCGATTTCGATGACGAGGTTGCCGAACTTGTCGACGCTCAACGTGTCGCCCGGGAAGACGACCGTAGTGGAGGCGTGCTCCTCGATCAGCGCGGGACCGGCGATCTTGTTGCCGGCGCGCAGCAGGTCGCGGGCGAAGACGGGCGTGCGCACCGGCGCCTTGCGGCCGTCGTAGTAGACCGGCCGCGCGCCCCGGGAGGCCGAACCCGACGGGGTGCGTGTTCCGCGCGTGATCTCCTCCAGGGCGGGCTTCTTCATGACGCCGCTGACGGTGACGCGCAGGCTGACGATCTCCGCCGCCTCCTTGGGGGCGCAGGTGCCGTAGCGCAATTGGTGCTCGGCGTCGAAGCGCTGCTTCACGCCCGTGCGGTCCTGCTTGCGCAGCAGGGCGGGCGGCAACTCGATGGTGACCGCGTGCTCCTGGCCCACGTAGCGCATGTCCGCCCAGCGCACGACGTTGACCTTGAGGTCGCCTGCGCCGCCGCGCTCCAGCGCCGCGCGGCCGTTGGCGATCAACTCCTCGTAGACCGCGTCCATGGCCTCGAACGACAGGTTGGCGAGGCGCGCCGGCCAGGTGCGCACGTAGTCGTAGCGCAGGTCCGAGAACAGCATGCCGAAGGCGCAGAAGTGACCCGGAGCGCGCGGCACGATCACGCGGCCCATGCCGATTTCGCGCGCGATGGAGGAGGCGTGCAGCGGCCCCGCGCCGCCGTAGGCGATGAGCGGAAAGGAGGCCGCGTCGAGGCCGCGCTCGGTGGTCACAGTCTTTACCGCCCACGACATGGCGGTGGCGGCGATGCGCAGGATGCCGTTGGCGGCCTGGATGACGTCGAGCCCCAGCGGCTCGGCGATCTTCGTCGCGATGGCGTTCCGGGCGGCGGCGAGATCGAGCTGCATGGAGCCGCCCAGGAACCGGTCCGGCGCAAGGCGCCCCAGCACGAGGTTGGCGTCCGTCACCGTCGGCTGGTCGCCGCCGCGCCCGTAGCAGGCGGGCCCCGGCTCGGCGCCGGCGCTGCGCGGACCCACGTGCAGCGCATGGCCTTCGTCCAGCCACGCGATGGAGCCGCCGCCGGTGCCGACTTCGAAGATGTCGATCATGGAGATCTGCACAGGCAGCGCGCGTTCGTAGCCGCCCACCAGCGCGACGCTGGTCGTCAGCGCCTGGCCCTTGTAGATCACCCCCGCCTTGGCGGTCGTGCCGCCCATGTCGAACGCGATGGCTTCCTGCTCGCCCGTGCCGGCGCACAGCGCCTGCGCGCCGATGACGCCGGCGGCGGGGCCGGACTCGAGCATGCGGATGCATTGCTCCTTGGCCTGCGCGGACTCGTACAGGCCGCCCGTGGACTGCACGAGGAGGAACGAGCCGTCGAACTTGGCTTTCGCCAGGTGATCGTCGATCTCGCCGATGTAGTCGCGCACGCGCGGGCCCACGAAGGCGTTGGCCACCACGGTCGAGCAGCGCTCGAACTCGCGGTATTCCTGCGAAAGCTCATGGGAGGCGCTGACGAACACGCCCGGCAATTCCTCCGAGACGATCTCCTTCACGCGCCGCTCGTGGGCGGGATTGCGGTAGGAGTGCAGGAACATGATGGCCACCGCCTCCACGTCCAGCGCGCGCATCTTGGCGCACACCGCGCGCACGCCCGCTTCGTCGAGCGCGACGTGCACGTCGCCTTCCGCCGTCATGCGTTCGCGCACCTCAAAGCGCATCGAGCGCCGCACGAGGGGCTCGTGCTTGCGGAAGTACAGGTTGTAGGCGTCGGGCCGGTTGATGCGTCCGATCTCGTAGACGTCCCGGAAGCCTTCCGTGGTGATCAGCGCCGTGCGGGCGCCGGTGCGCTCCAGCATCGTGTTGATGGCGATGGTCGAGCCGTGCAGGAAGATGGAGGCGTCGGACACTTGCGCCCCCGCCTCATCCACGCCTGCGTTGATGCCTTCCACCAGATGCGCGGGCGTCGACAGCGTCTTGCCCAGCAGGAGCTTGCGCGAACGTTCGTCGAAGGCGGCGACGTCCGTGAACGTGCCGCCGATGTCGGCCGCGAGCCTGAGGGATTGCCGGAGAGATTGGCGCGCAGCAGGGCGCGGCCCTTGTTTCAAGTTCTTTGTCATTCCCGTGGATCGGTACGAGAGGCGGGATCGCCCGCGTGACCCTCCCTCGCCCGGAACGGCGCGCCGCTATGCAGGCGGGGCTTTCCTGTCGAGCTACAGGGATCGTGCGGACGGGTTGCACAATAGAGCAAAACTGCGAAAGACTAATCCCCATGAAAGCTATGGGGTCAAGAAAGTCGTCGCGCGCGGGCCCTGGCGGCCCCGGCTCCTTGCAGCGAGGCGATCCCCTGACGGGCGCGCATCTGGCGCGCATGTGGCTGGGCGCAGGGGTGTTCTCGAGCGGCTTTGCGGGCTGCCTTTGCGCGGGCGGGTTTCACGCGCCTGTCGACGCAGGCGCCATCGCCGAAGACCTCCTCATCTATCTCGCCGACAAATACAGCCGCGAGGGCCGCGCGGCGCTGGCGGCGTTCGTCGCGCGCGCGCGCGGGCGCGCTGGCGGTTTCAGCGACTGGCTCGGAGAGCTGGACGTCGCGGAGCTTGCGCCGCAGGACCGCGGGCTGCTGCTGGAGGATCTGCGCACGACGCTGGACTCCATGTCCGGCTCCGGCGGCTTCGCCTGCACGTAGAGCCTGGGGCAGCGGGCGCGAATCGCGCGCGCAGGCGCGGGTCGTTCAATCCGCCGGCTGGTCGGCCATCTGCGCCGCGAAGGCGCGGATCACATCGCCCAGACCCGCGTCGTCCACGAGCCCGGCGGCCTGTTCCCAGCCGCACCAGCGCTGCGTGCGCACCGCCTTTTCGGGCCAGATCTTGCTTTGGGATTTCACCTCGAGCGGAAACACGTCCACCTCGCAGCGCCACACCGAGCCATTGCGTTTGCGCTTGTCGTAGCGGTAGGCGCCGACGGGCGCCTCGGCGATTTCGCCCTTCACGCCCGCTTCTTCGAAAGCCTCGCGGGCGGCGGTCTGCGAAGGCGTGCGGCCCTTCATGGGCCAGCCCTTGGGGACGATCCAGCGGCCCGTGTCCAGCGAAGAGACCAGCAGGATCTCGAACGCCGGGGCGCGCCGCCACGGAAGCGCCGCAACTTGCTGGCGATGGCCCTCGGGGGTGAGGGGAATGGCGTCCGCGTGCTTCTTCTTCATGTGCTCCGACCGATTCGCCATCTTGCAGCGCGAGCGCCGTGGCGCGCAAGAGCCGAGCTTCGTCGGAGGCCGGGAGCGCGGGCCGGACGGCGCGAGGCGCGGCCCGGCCCGGCGCGCGTCAGGCGTGGACGGGGAAGTACCGCGCCAGCCAGTCGTTCAGCACGCTGTGCACGCGGGTGTTGGTGTCGGCGAACATGAAATGGTCCGTCTCGGCGAACAGATGCAGGTCCGTCGGCTGGCCGGCGCGCTTGAAGAGTTCGACGGACTGCTCCGTGGGGGTGACCGAGTCCACCGAGGAGTGCAGCAGCAGCAGCGGGCGCGGCGCCATGCGGGCCACCACGTCGTCGGCCCGGAAGTCGAACATGCTCTGGGCGGTTTCGGCCGGGAAGCTGTGGATCGAGCCCGGCACCACGTGGCCGCGCAGTTCGGGCGGGATAGGCACGATATCGTAGCGCGGCACCATGAGGGATTGCCCCGTGCGTTCGCGATGGCGCTTGCCCTCTTCGAGCATGCCGGTGAACTTCGCCCATTCCTCGGGGCTGCGGTGCTGGCCGCGGAACTTGCGCTCGCCGTCGCCCCAGCCGCCGGAAGAGACCACCGCCGCCACGCGCTCGTCGACGCTGCCGGTGTACACCGCGACCGCCGCTCCGAAGCTGGAGCCCAGCAGGGCGATGCGCGCCGGGTCGATCTCCGGGCGGCCCTGCAGGAACGTCACGGCGCTTTTGGTGTCCTCCACCTGCTCAAGGCAGATGACGCGGCCCTTCTCGCCTTCGCTGACGCCGCAGCCGCGCATGTCGAAGCCCAGCGTGACGTAGCCCTGCCGGGACAGCAGGTCGCACGGGACCTTCACGTTGCTGGACATCTTGTTGCTGCCGAACCCGTGCAGCACGATCACCGCCGGGCGGCGCTCGCCGGCCTTGTAGTCGGCCGGAAGGGTGAGGACGCCGGAGAGCTTCAGGCCTTCCGATACGAACGTGACGTCTTCCTGCATGGCGCTCTCCCCGGTTGCGTTGCGATGTTGCGCCGGTCGGTCCGGCTTGGCGCGACTGTTAAAGCAAGCCCCGCGCTTTGCAAGACGGCGCGGGACGCCGGCTCACGCGCGGAACGCCGGGGGCGCGACGCCGCAGCGCTCGGCGATCTCGGCCAATTGCCGCGCGAGGCGCGGCGACAGAGGCACGCCGTTTTCTTCGCGCCGCCGCGCCTCCTCCTCGCCGCGCTCGCCCGGCATGCGGATGGGCTGGTCCTCGTCGGCGCGCGGCAGGCCGCGGATCAGGTCCGCCAGATGAGCGACGTCCTGCGCGTAGCCCTCAAGGGCGCGGAACTTCGAGACGTCCACCGCCACCACCATCTCGCTCTGCATGTGGTAGGGCTTGTTGCCCGGCCCCATCATGGTCGCGAGCAGCGGCGCGCCCGCCATGATGCTGGTGAGGCATTCGAACATCAGGCCGAGCCCCGCCCCCTTGGGACCCCCGATGGGCAGCGCGATGGCGGCGGCGCCTGCGTCGGTGGTGGGCCGCCCGTCCTTGTCCAGCGCCCAGCCCTCCGGAATCGGCTTGCCCTCGCGCTGGGCCTGTTTCAGCTTGCCGTTGGCCGCCACGGCGCTCGCCATGTCGAGCACCAGCGCGCCGCTGGGGCCGCCCGGCACGCCGATGGCGAGCGGGCTGGTGGACAGGCTCGCGACGCGCGCGCCGTGATACGCCATCAGCGGCGGGCCGGAGCCGAACACCATGGCGGCGAACCCGCGCCGCGCCGCCCATTGCACGTAATAGCCGACCGCGCCCGTGTGCGCCGAGCGGCGCACGACCCCCATGGCGACGCCGCAGACGGCCGCGCGCGTCACCGCCTCCTGCATGGCCATCATCATCGGCACGGGGCCGGCGGCGCGCTCGGCGTCGATGCGGAACATGGCGGGCGCGAGGTCGTCGAGCCGGGGCCGGGCCGTGAGGTTCATCTCGCCGCGCTCGACGATCGCGAGATAAGAGGGCAGGCGCTCGACGCCATGGGAGTCGATCCCGCGCAGGTCCGCCCAGACCAGCACGTCCGCCAGGGTCGCGGCGTCGGCGGGCGACATGCCCCGCGAGGCGAAGACGCTGGCCACGAAGGATGAAAGTTCGCTGGCCGAAATCAGCGCGTCGCGCCCCGTGTGCGTGGTGTCCTGAGCCATGTCGCCTCCCGAAGGTTGTCGGGCGCTTTATAGGCGCAAGCCCGCACGCGCGCCATGGTTCAGCGGCCCGCGGCGGACCGCCATGCGCTCCAGTCGACCGGCTCGGAGGCGCGCACCGCGAGCGAGCGGGCGGCGTCGCGATCCATGAACAGCACGAGGTTGTGGGACTCGTGGCGCGCGCCGGGCGCGATCAGCCCGTCGAATTCGAGGAAGTGCGCGGCGGCCGCCAAAGCCTGCGTGGCGCCGTAGTCGAACGACGCGTAGCGGGCGACGTCCACCCCGAGAGGGGCGAGGTCGGCCACGCGAGCGAACCGCAGCGCGCGCTCGGCCCGCGCCGAAAGCTCGTGCAACTCATGGGCGATGCGGCTCGGCCAGACGGGCTCCAGCGACAGCCTGTAGCCGATTTCCGCCAGCGCGCCCGCCCGTTCCAGGCTGGTGTACAGGACTTCGACCGTGCCGCCCGGACTCCACCGTCCGTTGGCGGCCGAGCCCCGCGCGGGTGGGCGTCCGGCGCGGGCGATGCGCCAGACGGAGCCCTCGAAGAGGACGGGATCGATCGCCTCGAGCGCATCCAGGATCGCCCGGTCGTGAACGCGGCCCGTGGTGGCCATGTCAGGTGTAGGAGCCTTCGTTCAGGCTTTCGATGACCGACAACACTTCGTCGGCCCGGCCCCCGTGGATGAGGTCGATGGCGCGCTCGCCGTTGAGAAGCCGGTGGCGCGAGTAGAGCCAGACGCGGGTTTCCTCGGGGTCGTAGAGCTCCGCCAGCCGGTCGACGATGTAGCGCAGGTCCGACATGAGAAGCTGCGTCTTGGGGTGGGGGGAGGACGCCCCGGAGGTCCAGCGGGACACCGTGGCGGGCGACACCGCCGTGACGTTGGCGACGTCCGCGCCCCGCAGGCCGCCGCGGCGCCTGAGATCGTCGATGATGGTCGCGACTGCGCTGCCCATGGGGGCCTCCTGCACACCTGCAAGGCCCACCGGCCTCGCAAGCAGCATATATGATTTCGTTTCACGAGTTCAATTCATGAAACGCAAACGTCACTCCACCCGCACCACGACGCTGTCGCTCGCGCCGCGCGCGTCCATGACCGAGACCCGCGCGAACCCGGCGCCGTCGGGCTTCCAGGCCGATTGGCGGCGCAGGTCGGGCGCCCCGACGGGCGCGCCGTTGACGAGCCACGTGAAAGGCGCGACGCCGCCCAGAGCCTTCAGGGCGAGCTCCGTCTCGGCGCCCTGCCGCAGGCCGAGGTCCACCCGGGCGCCGTCGGGCGGGTAGGCGATGCGCAATTGGGGCGTCTGGGCGCCCGCGAGGGTCTTGGCGGCGTCCTTGCGCAGGTGGCGCAGGGGCGGCGGCAGGGCCCCGGTGGCGGCGACCAGCGCGCCGGGCGGGCGCGGGGCGATCTCGTAGGCAGAACCCGCCCGCGCGAAGGCGTCGAACAGCACGGGCGCGGCGACCTGCCGCGCCACGAGGCCCGGCACGGCGCCGTTGTCGGCGCGGCCGAACCACACCGCGATGGTGAGCCTTGCGTCGAACCCCACCGCGACGGCGTCTCGGTAGCCGTACGACGTGCCGGTCTTGAAGCTGAGGCGCCCTGCGGGGGCGTTGACCGGCGGGGGCGCGCCGCGCAGCACGTCCGCCACGTACCAGCTCGACACGGCTTCCGCCACGCGCCGGTCCGACGCGGGCGGACGGGGGAGGTCCAGCCGGTCGACCAGATCGGGGACGGCGCCGCCCCGCGCGAGGCCCGCATAGAGCCGCGCGAGATCGACGAGCGTGATCCCCACGCCCCCGAGCCCCACCGCGAGGCCCGGCGCCGCGTCGCCCGACAGCGCGACATGCGCGCCCGCGTTGCGCAGCCGCGCCAGAAAACGCGGGGCGCCGACCTCCGCCAGCAGGGCGACGGCGGGAACGTTGAGCGATTGCTGCAGGGCCGTGCGGGCCGTCACGCGGCCCTGAAAGGTCTGGTCGAAATTCTCCGGCGCGTAGACGCCGAACCGCGCCGGGCGATCCTCCAGGGCGGTCTCCGGATGGGCGATCCCGTCCTCGAAGGCCAGCGCGTAGATGAACGGCTTGAGGGCGGAACCGGGCGAGCGAAGCGCGCTGGTCATGTCCACCGCGCCGGCGCGCTCGGGGGCGAAATAGTCCGCCGAGCCCACGCGGGCGCGGATTTCGCCGCTCGCGTTGTCGATCGCCACCATGGCGGCCGTGACCTTGGGGCCGACGCGCTCGGCGGCCTCGCGCGCCAGTTGCTCCAGCGAGACCTGCAAGCGCTGGTCGTACGCGAAGCGCAGCGTCCGCGCCTGCGGCTGCGCGTCGTGGGCGGCCTGGGTGGAATGGGGCGCGACGGCGGGAAAGGGCCGCCGCTCGGCGGGAACCGGCTCCGCCTTGGCGGCCTCGGCCTCCGCGCGCGTGATGGCGCCGAAGCCGGCCGCGCGGTCCAGCACGCGGTCGCGGGCGCGTTTGGCCGCCGCCGGATCGCGGTCCGGCCTCCGCGTTTCGGGCGATTGCGGCAGGGCCACCAGCATCGCCTGCTCGGCGAGGGCGAGCCGGCGCGGCTCCTTGCCGAAATACGCGAGGCTGGCGGCGCGCAGGCCTTCGAGATTGCCCCCATAGGGGGCGAGGGCGAGATAGATGTCGAGGATCTCGGCCTTGCCGAAACGCCTCTCCAGCTCCACGGCGCGCACGATCTGGCGCAGCTTGGCGGCGGGCGTGCGCAGGTCGCGGGGCTCCAGCAGGCGCGCCGCCTGCATGGTCAGCGTGGAGCCGCCGGACACCACGCGGCCGTTGCGGACGAACTGTCCGGCGGCGCGCAGGAAGGCCCGGTGGTCGAGGCCCCGATGGTCCATGAAGCGCCGGTCTTCATAGGCTTGCAGCAATGCGAGAAAACGCGGATCCACCTCGTGCGCGCGCACCGGCAGGCGCCAGCGCCCGTCGTCGCTCGTGAAGGCGCGCAGCAGGCGCCCGTCGCGGTCCACCGCCACCGCCGAGCCCCGTTGCAGGCTGGAGAGATCGAGCGGGCCCAGCGCCCCCAGATAGGCGCGCCACGCGCCGGGCGCGCCCAGCGACATCGCCGCCACGACGCCTATGGCGAGCGCAAAGCGCCTGCGCGGCCCGCGCCGCGCGTTGGTCCGCGCGAGGCCGCGCATCAGCGCGCCTCGCTGACGTCCAGCGCGCCATAGCCGGTGCGGCCGAAGCGCTGGGGTCGATACATGTCCTCGACGGTCGCGGGCGGATGCACGTAGCGGCCCGGCGTCACGGCCCTGACGATATAAGCCACATGGAAGATCGCCTTCTCGGAGCCGTTGCGGTCGAACGCCGCCACGAAACGGTCGTCGCGATATTCCGCATGCGCCGGCTCGACGGTGGCCTTCGCGAACGCCAGCGCTTCCACCGAGCCGCCTTCGAACAGCCTGGGATTGTCGATCTCAAGCCCCGCCGGAAGCCGGTCGACAAGCAGCAGCCGCGCGTAGGCGGCCTCCAGCTCGGTGACTTTCAGCACCGCCACGAAACGCTGGTTCTGCCTGACGGCGCCCATGTCCATGGGCTTGCCGTCGAGCGTGAAGTAGGAGCGCTCCAGCTGATACCCCTGCGCGGCGGCCGGTTCCGGCGTCACTGGATGCCCCGACGTGGTCAGCACGACCTGCGCGGACGCAGCGCCTGCGTTGGCGATGGCGACGGCGCGCGCCTCAAGGGCGTCCGCCCGCCACGTGCGGTAATAGGCGCCGCTGTGGCCCTCGCGGTCGACGGTGAGCGAGACGGCCTGCGCGTCCCTGGACAGGGCCTGCGCGGCGAGCACCATCCAGTTCATCTCCTGCGTGCTCGCGTAGGCGCTCAGCGCGCGCTCCTGCTGGACGATCCCGCCCGCAAGTTGCAGCAGCGCGCGGTCCGCGCCCGCTTCCGCCGCCAGCGCGAGAAGCCCCGCGCCGTCGCGCAGCCGCGAGCCGTAGTCGGCGCGGGAGAAGCGCGAAGAACGGCTCTCCCGCAGGGCGTTCCCCGCCATGGCGAACACAGCCTGCGCGCGCCCCCTGTCGCCCAGCAGCGCGAGCGCCGCGCCCAGTTGCGCCTTCGCGAGGCCCGTCTCGAACGCCGCAAGCTTCGTGTCGGCCAGATAGCGCAGGTCGCTCATGACCGGGCGCCCGTTGCGCGCCAGCACGTAGAGCGCATACGCGATGGCCGAGCCCTGCTCCTTGCTGATCTCGCCCGCGTTCGCCACCTGGTTGCGCAAGCGGTCGATGGCCTGGTCGAACGCGCGCTGCGGCATGGCGTAGCCGGCCTCGCGGGCACGGGTGAGGAAGTCGCTCACGAACGCGTCGAGCCACAGGTCCTCCCCGGCCCCGTTCGCCGACCAGAGCCCGAAGGCGCCGGTGGAATCCTGCCGCGACAACACGCGGTCCACGGCGTCCTTCACGCGCTGCTCCACGCCGTCGTCGAGCGCCAGCATCGCCTGGCTGGCGAGGCGGTTCACGTACAGCAGCGGCATGGCGCGGCTCACCGTCTGCTCGGTGCAGCCATAGGGATAGCGGTCGAGCGCCTGCAACAGGGCGGGCGCGTCGATGCCGCCCCATGGCGACACGGCGACCGAGACGGCGCCCGAGCGGGGCAGGAAATCCGCCAGAAGGTCGCCCGAGACCGAGAGGCTTTCGCCCGGCGCCAACTGCCGCACGACGCGCCTGTAAAGCTCGCCGGACCCCGGCTTCACGTCGACCCCGAACGACTGCCGCGCGTCCACGCCGCCGCCGGTGATCCGCAGGTCGATCTCGGCGCGGCCGAAGCCCGCGGCGACCACCGGAATCGAGAGCTGCGTGCGGGCGCCCTGCGCGAGGCGCACCGTGCGGCGCAGGGCGTCGGCGGCGATGGATACGGGGCCGCGCACGTCGATGTCGACCACGTAATCGCCCGCCGCGCCCTCGACGTTGTCGACCTGCATGTGGAAGCGCGAACGGTCTCCCAGCGAGAGAAAGCGCGGCAGGGTCGCCTGCACGACCACGGGATCGCGCACGATCACGTCGCGCGAGGCCTCTCCGACGCGGGTTTTCGTCCACGCCACCGCCATCACGCGCATGGCGCCGTTGAACGCCGGGATGTCGAAGGTGACGTTGGCGACGCCGTCCGGCCCGACCTTCACCACGCCCGAATACCGCGCCAGCGGCTCCTGCGTGGGGCGATTGCCTTCCGCCCCCCCGGCGCCGCCGTCGCCGCCCGAACGGATGGCGCCGCGCGCGCCCTGCATGCCGTCGATGAGCAGGCCGTACAGGTCGCGGATCTCGACGCCCATCTGCCGCTGGCCGAAGAAATACGCGGACGCGTCCGGCGCCTCGAAGCGGGTGAGCGAAAGAATGCCCACGTCCACCGCAGCCAGCGTCACGTAAGCCTCTTCGCCCGGCGCAAGGCCGCCAAGCCGCACGGGGATCGACAGCGGCCGGCGCGGCTGCATCTTCTCCGGCAGGCCAAGATCCACCGTAAGCCGGCGCGCGTCCCGGTCCACCTCGAACCATGCGAGGCCGAGCGCGCGGCCGGGCATGCGGCGGGCCTCGCGATCCAGCGGACGATGCGCGAAGGCGACCGCATAAGCGCCTGCGCCCCAGTCGGATCTCACCGGAATGGCCACCTGCGTCTCGCCGGCCTTCACGTCGACGAGGCGCGTTTCGTGCACGCGGTCGCTGACGATGGCCACAGTGGCCTTGCCGGAAAAGCGCGACGCGATGCGCAGGTTCATGCGATCGCCCGCCGCATAGCCGGTCTTGTCCAGCGTCACGTCCAGCAGGTCAGGCGTATCGGCGGTGGCGTCGCCCGACCAGCCGACGTTGAACTTCACGCTTGTGGGGCTGAGCGCGCCGCCGTCGCTGACCAGATCGAGCCGATGCGCGCCCCACCCCACCTGCACGGCGATCTTCGCCGGTTCTCCGGCGGCGACGTCGATGCGGCCGTCGGCGATCTTGCGCGAGGACTTCACGCGCTCGAAGCCCCAGCGCCCGCCTGAATTGTACCATTGGTAGTCGTTGCTCACCCGGTAGAGCGCGTACTGCACGCCCCGGGCGGCCGCGCGCGCGCCGTCGGGCGACAACGCCGCCACGTCGAACGTCGCCGTGGCGCCGTCGGACAGGTCCTCGAAGTTTTTCTTCACCGCGATGAGCCCGCTCCTGGGCCGGATCGGCAGGGTGAGCGTGCGCTCGACGGCGCGCCCGCCCGGCTCGCCCGCGCGCAGCACCAGTTTCGCCTCCACGGGCCGGGGCGCGTCCACCTGCGGGATCGGAATTTCCACCGTCGCGCGGCCCTGCGGGTCCGTGGTCACGGCCTCTTCGATTTGCGTGCGCAGCGTCTCGAAGCTCTCGTCCTCAAGCCCCGCCACGTAGCCCGCGAGGCCGGGCCCGGCGACGCCCCTGGCGAGGCCGATCACGAGTTCGCCCGTGATCTCAAGGCCCGCGCCGGGCGCGCCATAGAGATAGCGGGCCTCCACGTCCACGCGCGCAGGTTCGCCTTGCGCCAGAACGCTGTCGCGCGCCTTGAGAACGACGTCGAGGCGTTCGGGCACGTAGTCCTCCACGAGGAAGCTCGCCTCCCCGATGGCGGGGCTGCGCGGATCCGCGAAGGCCTGCACGCGCCATGTGCCGGCGGCCGCGCCGGGCAGCAGCGGGAACGACCACGCGCGCCCCCCCAGGCCCTGGTCGGCCACGCGCTCGCGGCGATATTCCACGCCGTCGGGCCGCTTCACGACCAGCGTCACCGGCATGGCGGCCATGGCCGCGCCCGCCGCGTCGCGCAGCAGCGCGCTGACGTTGACCGTCTCGCCGGAGCGATAGACGCCGCGCTCGGGATAGACGAACGCGTCCAGCGCGCGCGCCGCGACGCGGCCTTTTACGCCGCGGTCCGTAAGGTCGAACGGCGCCTGTCCGAGATCAAGGAAGCCGTAGTCGTCGTCCTTCATGGCGGCGATGAGGCTTGGGGCCATGCCGCCGGTTCCGCGCGACAAGCCCGGATCGAAGCGCACGTGGCCGCTCGCGTCGGTGGCGAGCGTCGCCAGCACCTCGTTGTTGCGCGCCACGAGGCGCAATTGCACGCCCGCCACAGGTTCGGCGGTGGCGAGCGAGCGCACGAAGCCGTGCACCCCGTCGGCGCCCGAAAAGCCCGTGAGGCCGAGGTCAGACACGACGAACCATTGGGTCGCCATGGAGGCGAACGATTCGTCGTCCTCCTGCGGCGCGTCGCCCGCGGGCGGACGCTCGCCGGCGCGCGCCACCATGACGTAGACGCCCGGCTCCATGCGGCCGACCGCCTCCGCCACCGGAAAGGCCGTCACGACGTCCTTGTTGAGTTCGCGGCGCACGTCGAGCGCGCCGCTCCAGATGCGCACGCCCTGTTCGTTGACGATGGCGCGCGCCCGATAGCCTGAAAGCTGGCCGAGAAACTCGTCGGACCGCAAGGTCGGCAGCAGGTTGCGGTCGCCGATGCGCAGAATGTCGACCGCGACCTTGTCGGCGTTCACCGACACCACCGGCACGCCCTCCTGCCCCACGCGCGGCAGCACGTAATTGCGGCCCGTGAAGCGCACCTGCGGAGAACGGTCCTTCACGTAGACTTCGTAATCGGCGGACTTCAGCAACGTCTCGCCCACGGACGACGGCAGGCCCTGGCGCACAACGATGGAGTACTTCTCCCCGTGGCGCAGGCCTTCGACGCACAATTGCTGGTCTTCGCTGGAGATGGCGCCGTTGGACGCGCCGGAGATTGCGACGAAGGGCGCAAAATCCACCTTGCCGCGCGCCAGCGGCTCGGAGAACCGCACGCACACGCGGGGCGACGCGGCGTCGCTGTCCACCTTGTAGTCCACGACGCGGAAGCCGCGTTCGGCGCGCAGCCGTTCGTAGGCGGCGCGCAGGGCGGGCGTGTCGGACGCCTCCAGCCCCGCCCGCCAGGCGTTGAGCGCCAGCCGGTGCTGGCTGAGATCGTTGTGCGTCGCCCCCAGCAACGCGAGCGCGGCGGCCTCGTCGCGCGGCGTCGCGGCGCGCTGGTAGGCCAGGTAGGCGGCGGCGAGCGCGCTCTGGTTGAGGCGCCAGCTTTCGTCGGGACGGGCGGCGGCGAGCAGGCGCGTCGCACGGGCCCAGTCGAGCCACGCCAGCCCGTCGCGCGGGGACGCCGCCACGGCGCGGCCCAGCAGGGCGCGCGCGCTGACGAAATCCTTGCGCTGGAGCGCCGCCTCCGCGTCCCGTCGCGCGTCAGCCGCAGGGCGCGCGGCGAGCGGACCCGTGAGGGCGGCGGCGTCCTTGCGGACCTGCTCTTCAAGGCGGGCCGCGTCGCCCGCAAGGTCCTCGCGCACGTACGCCTTTTGGGCGAAGGCGGGCCACGCGCAAACGAAGAGCGCCAGAAGCGTGAGCAGCCGGACGAAAGCGCGCATGGGACTCTCCGAGAGACAGGCCCGCAGGAGCCCGAAAGCCAGCGTGCCACGACGCCGGGAAAACGAAAAGGCGCCCACGACAAACATTGCGCGAGCGCAACCCATGGCGCACCTTGAGGTTCGCCAGCCCCCGCCAGATCGCGGCATGGGCGGGGCCATCGTCAGGAGAGAGCCTGTGGTGCATGTCAGGAGCGTCGCCAGAAGCCTTTTCGTGGGCTGGCTGCTCGCATCGCCGGCGCTTGCGCAGGCGCAGACCGACCCGGCTCCCCGCGCGCCGGCGCCCGAGGCGGCGCAGGACCCGGCGCGGGCGGCCTTCGAGGCCCTTCCGGAGCCCGAGCGCCGCGCCCTTCAGGACGCGCTGACATGGACCGGCGACTACAAGGGCGCGCCGGACGGCGGCTATGGGCGCGGCACCCGCGACGCGCTGAACGCGTGGTCGGCTCGCGCGAAGACGCCCCCGGGCCGCGCGCTCGACGAAGCGGCGCGCGCCACGTCGGCACGCCCGACGCGATCGTGCAGCGGCTGAACGCCGACGTGCGCACGGTCGTGGAGG
>JAQGJX010000112.1 GCA_028290405.1 Hyphomicrobiales bacterium | reverse complement strand
GGGCGTGTCGGCGGGGTGCGCCACCCGCGCCGCCAGCGCCAGCGCCCACGCGGACGCCGACGTGAGCAGCGCGTCCGAGTGCGGCTCGCGATGCGCCCAGTCGCCCTGCGACAGCCGGTCGTCGATGAACTGGTCCGCCGTGGCGGCGTCCGGAATGCGCAGCAGCGCCTCCGCCAGCGTCATCAGGGCAACGCCCTCGGCGGTGGAGAGGGCGTATTCGTGCAGCAGGTCCTCCAGCGAGCCGAGCCCCGTCGGCGCCCGGATGGCGCCGATGAGGCCGCTCGCCAGCGAGTCGACCCGCGCCTCGGCCTCTCCCGGCAGGCTCGCGCCCGCCAGATGCGCGCGCGCGAAGGCGTCGTCGTCGCCGCCCCACGGGGCGCGGAACGGCGTATGGACGGGAAAGTGATGGCGGTCGCGCACAGCTTCCTTCATGCACCCTCCCGTTCAGGTCAGCGAAGGGCGTCGCCCCCCGGGCGCGGCGCCGCGGTCTTCCACAGCGACCACGCCACGCCGCCGCCCAGCAGCGCGAAGGTCACGCCCAGCGACACCGAGGGGGGGATTTTGGCCAGCCCCAGCATGTCCGCCACGAATATCTTGCCGCCGATGAACACCAGGACAAGGGCCAGGGCGTATTTGAGGTACCTGAACCGCTCCACCATGGCGGCCAACGCGAAGTAAAGCGCCCGCAGGCCCAGAATGGCGAAGATGTTGGACGTGTAGACCACGAACGTGTCCGTCGTGATGGCGAAGATGGCCGGCACGGAGTCCACGGCGAAGATCACGTCCGCCACGTTGACCATGACGAGCACGACGAACAGCGGCGTCATGAACGTGACGGGCTTGCCGGTGGCGGGATCCGGCTGGCGCACGAAGAAGCTCTCGCCATGCAGGGTTTCGGTCATGCGAAAGCGCCTGCGCAGGAACTTGTACAGCGCGCTGTCGGCCACGTCGTAGGCCTCGTGGCTGGCGAACAGCATCTTCACGCCGGTGAACGCCAGGAAGGCCGCGAAGAAATAGAGCAGCCAGCCGAAGCGCTCGACCAGCGCGGCCCCCACGCCGATCATCAGGCCGCGCAGCACGATGACCGCGAGCACGCCCCAGAACAGCACGCGGTGCTGCGATTTTCGCGGAATGGCGAAATAGCCGAAGATCATCGCGATGACGAACACGTTGTCCATCGACAACGACTTCTCGATCACGAAGCCCGTCAGGTATTCAACGCCCGACTGCGGCGACACGGCCCACCAGACCCAGCCGCCGAACGCCAGGCCGAGCGTGACGTAGAAGGCCGAGAGAGTCAGGCTTTCGCGCACCCCAAGGTCCCCGGTGCGCTTTTGCAGCACCCCAAGGTCGAATGCCAGAAGAACGCCCACGAGCGCGTGAAAGCCAAGCCACATCCAGGCCGGCTTGCCCAGCCAGTCGACAAACAGGAAGTCCATGTTTCAGCTCCGTCTCGAACGAACGAGGCGTTGCCGACATCGCGGAGGGATCCGCCAGAGGGGCCCGGTCAAGCGCTGCCTTTCAAGATGGCGGAGGTCCGGGGGCCCTTCAAGGCGACGCGCCTCATCACGTGGTCGAATGTGGTTCGCCCACCGCAAAGATACGCGTGTGTTGCCAGCGCACGGCTGAGCCGCTATGGCGGCGGGCAGGATCACGAGGGCGATCATGCTGCTGCCGGACGCACGCGATTACGCAAGTCTCGTCAGGGATTTCGTCTGGCGGGTTCCGGCCCGGTTCAATATCGGCGCGGCGTGTTGCGACGGCTGGGCCGCCCGCGAGCCCGGTCGCCCCGCGGTGCTCGACGCCACCGGCGGCGGTCTGCGCGTCACCACTTTCGCGGACCTGAAGGACCGCTCGGACCGGCTCGCGAACGCCTTGCGGGCCCGCGGCGTGCGGCGGGGCGACCGGGTGGCGATCCTCCTGCCGCAGTCCGCCGACGTGGCGGCGAGCCATCTGGCCGTCTACAAGCTGGGCGCGGTGGCGCTGCCGCTGGCGGCGCTGTTCGGCGTCGACGCGCTGGAGTACAGGCTCAACGACGCGGGCGTCGCGGCGCTCATAACCGACGCGGCCGGCGTCGCGAAGGTCGCGGGCGTCCGCGCCGCGCTGCCGGACCTGCGCTTCGTGGCCTCCATCGACGGCGCGGACGGCGGGGCGCTGGATTTCCAGCGGATGATCGCCGACGCCGACCCGGCCTTCGCGTGCGTGGACACCAGCGCGGACGATCCCGCCATGATGATCTACACGTCCGGCACCACGGGCCCGCCCAAGGGCGCGCTGCACGCCCACCGGGTGCTGCCGGGACACCTGCCGGGCGTGCAGTTCCCCCATGACCATCTGCCGCAACCGGGCGACCTGATGTGGACGCCCGCCGACTGGGCGTGGGCGGGCGGGCTGCTGAACGTGCTGCTGCCCGCGCTCTATTTCGGCCTGCCGGTGGTCGCCTACCGGGCGCCTCGCTTTGACGCCGAAGCCGCCTTTGGGCTGATGGAGCGCATGGCGATCCGCAACGCGTTCGTGCCCCCCACGGCCCTGCGCATGCTGCGCTCCGTCGAGCGGCCTGCGGGGCGCTATAAGCTGGCGTTGCGCACGCTGGCCTCGGGCGGCGAGTCGCTGGGCGCGCAGGTGTGGGAATGGGGCCGCGCCGAGCTGGGCCTCGCCATCAACGAGTTTTACGGCCAGACGGAATGCAACCTGGTGCTGGCCTCGTGCGCGGACGCTGGCGTCAGCCGCCCGGGCGCCATCGGCAAGGCCGTGCCGGGCCACACGGTCGCGGTGATCCGGCCTGACGGACGCGCCTGCGCGCCCGGCGAGCCGGGACAGATCGCCATCGCGCGTCCCGACCCGGTGATGTTCCTTGAGTACTGGCGACAGCCTGAGGCGACCGCGCGCAAGTTCATCGGCGACTGGATGACCACCGGCGACCAGGGCCATGTGGACGAGGACGGCTACGTGTTCTTCGTCGGCCGCGACGACGACGTCATCACCTCCTCGGGCTATCGCATCGGCCCCACGGAGATCGAGGATTGCCTGCTGCGCCATCCGGCCGTCGCCATCGCTGCCGTGGTGGGCCAGCCCGACGCGCTGCGCACCGAGATCGTCCGCGCCTTCCTGGTGCTGAAGCCCGGCGTGCAGGCCAGCCAGGAACTGGCGTCCGAGATCCAGGGCTTCGTGCGCACCCGGCTCTCCGCCCACGAATACCCGCGCCGCATCGACTTCGTGGACGAACTGCCGATGACCACGACGGGCAAGATCATCCGAAGGCTGCTGCGCGACAGGCCCTGAGGGCCGAACCCGCGGCGCGGCCCGGCCTACGCCAGCAGGCCGCCGACGCCCGGCGCGAGCGGATTGTGGGCGTGCGCGTGCGCGTCCGCCGTGTCCACCACGGGCTGGCCGGTGAACGCCCCCCAGAGGCCCTGCACATGCGAGGGATCAAGATCGCGCAGGATGAACACGATGCGCGTGCGATGGTCGTCGTCCGGCCAGCGCTCCAGCCGCGCGGGCGGATGAAAGACGTGCTGCACGCCGTGGATGACGACGGGCCGGGCGGGATCGTCCGACAGGGCGACGATCCCCTTCACGCGCAGCATGCTGGGCCCGTGGATGCTGCGCAGCATCTCGATGAACACGTCGAAGCTCGACGCCGGGAGGGGCGCGTCGCTCACAAGGCAGAACGCGCGGATGCGCGCGTCGTGCCGATTGCGATCGTGGGCGTGCGCGTGGCCGTGCGAATTACCATGGGCATGGTCGTGGTCCCCATGGCCGCCGTGCGCCATCGCTTCAGCGTTGAGCCAGCGCGCGACGTCCGGCAGCTTGCCGTCGAAGCCGAAGAGCCCTGCGTCCAGCAGGTTTGCTGCGGTCGCGTCGGGCGCTTCAAGGACCTTCGCGCCGGGCGCGAGCGCCGCGATGCGCGCACGCAGGCGCACGAGCGCCGCCGCGCGCTCCGGCGTGTCGGCGAGATCGGTCTTGGACAGAACGATGCGGTCGGCGACCGCCGCCTGCTTCACGGCCTCCTCGTGCGCGTCGAGGGTCCCTTCGCCGTTGATCGCGTCCACCAGAGTCACCACCCCCTGCAGGCGGAAGCGCAGCATCAGGTAGGGGTGGTGCATGATCGTGTGCAGAACGGGCGCGGGATCGGCCAGCCCGGTAGTCTCCACCAACACCCGCGAGAACGGCGCGATGCGGCCGTTGTCGCGCTTGCGCAGCGCGTCCTCCAGCGTGTCGATGAGATCGCCCCGGATGGTGCAGCACAGGCAGCCCGACGACATGGTGAGCATGTCGCCCTCGACCTTCTCGACGAAGAGATGGTCCAGCCCCACGTCGCCGAACTCGTTGATGACGACCAGCGCGTCCGACAGCGCGGGGTCGCGCAGCAGCCGGTTCAGCAGCGTGGTCTTGCCCGCGCCCAGAAACCCCGTCAGCACCGTGAACGGAATGGGGGGCGGCGGACGGCGGGATTCGGGGGCGTTCATGCGTCCGGCTTCGGCTTCGCCGCCACGGCCTTCGCGGCGGGCTTGGGCGAAGCGGGTTTGGCCGCGACGGGCTTTGCGGGGGCGGGTTTGACGGACGCTTTGGCGGAAGGCTTCGCCTCCGGCGCCGGCTTGGCGGCCTGCTTGGAGGCGGAAGCCTTGGGCTTCGCGTCCGGCTTCGCGGCCGACTTGGCGGGACTTTTGGCCGGGGAGGCCTTGGGGGGCGCAGGCTTCGCGGCCGCGGCCGCCGCCAGTTTCGCCTTCTGCTGGGCGCGCTGCTCCGCCTTCGCGG